>JAEEXW010000440.1 GCA_016287995.1 Bacteroidales bacterium | reverse complement strand
GCAAAACTCGGTCTTGAATCAGTTTTCAGTACAAAACTCAACGCCAGAATCGACGAGCAAATTCAAAATAAAGACTCTCTGAAAGCAATCGCAAACGATACTTACTTAGACATCAAAAAAGCGTTGGAAGTTCAGGGCAAAAACTCCACAATCGCACAGATTTCGGCAGGCGGCTGGCTCGAATGTATGTACATCATTATCAACTCAATAGATAGTTTTTCTAATACCGACATCAACATTCAACAAATCGCTGA
Organism: Bacteroidales bacterium; assembly: GCA_016287995.1. Lineage (GTDB taxonomy): Bacteria > Bacteroidota > Bacteroidia > Bacteroidales > UBA3824 > UBA3824. Next base: position 2,408 of record JAEEXW010000440.1, on the reverse strand, counting down.
CGAGAAAAACGTTTTTGAAAGTCTTATGGCATACCTCGAACAATTTAAGTCAAAACCCGGCATCGAAGAAACTATTGAGCAGTTAAGACCCTTAGGAGCGGCTTACAATCAACTTTCGGTAGTTGTAGTAGAAAACACCGGCAACCAGACCACTGAAAACGGCGCAATGATAATCGGCGGTAACAAGAAAATCGAAATCAGCGAAGAGAACTTTAACACGCTGAAAAAGACTATCACCGACATCAGACAGGCGATAACCAGCAATAAATAAAAAAACTTAAAAAAATACGCAATAGGAAAATAATAAAGCCTCATCAGCGTTTTATAAATAAAAATGTTAGTAAATATGAAAACTTTAAAAAAAATAATATTAGGATTGGCAATGTCGGCAATTTTGTTGCCGGCAGCGGTACAGGCTCAAAACTGTGCGGATTTCCTCAATTTCAGAAAAGCGGAAAAGCCTTGGAGATACAATACCGCTTCAAAAAGTGCGACATGTTTTTCAGGTAAGAAATACGAATTTGTTCTCCCCTTGGCAAAAGGTAACGAGTATAGAATACAGTTTTTTGCTTCACCCGTTTTCAACAATGAGGTTCAAGTAAAAATCGTGGATTTAAACTCAAACCAAGTTGTCATTGACTTGCCGGGACAACTTCCCGAAGGCAGTCCCGAACCTAAAAAAGGTCAGACTTGTCTTCAAGACTACCGTGAAAAAGAATCTTCCCCAAATATGACGCACCCATATTTCGACTTTGCGCCGGCTCAACCGACTTCGCTTAAAATTATGATCGAAATCAAAGAACACTCCAACGTCGTTATGGTAACGCAAGGAGATTGGGATGCGGAAGGTAACTACGTTGAAAAACAAGTTCCTGTTGAAAAAGAAGGCAGCAGCAACGAAGTCGTAAAAGGCTGTTTCACGGTTTACGTTATAGACAAACCCACTGACGAAGTTACAGATTTTAAATAATACAAACCATAATTTTTGTTTTTTTATTTTTTCGGGGCGGACTTTTTCAAAAAGACCGTCCCGTTTTTTTTATTTTTTTTCCTACTTTTAAAAAAAATATATATACCTTTGCAAAAAATTATAAATAACTATATGATGAGACCATTAGACAACAACAACTATTGCGTTATAATGGCGGGCGGCATAGGAAGCCGTTTTTGGCCCAAAAGCAGAACTCAATGTCCGAAACAGTTTTTGGATATTTTAGGTATCGGACGTACCCTGATTCAACAAACTTTTGACAGATTCCGTCACATTTGCCTTATAGAAAACATTTTTGTCGTAACCGGCGACGACTACGCAGAAATAGTTGCAAAACAACTGCCTGAATTACCGAAAGAAAACATTTTGACGGAGCCCTTGCGCCGCAACACCGCCCCGTGCATAGCATACGCTTCGTACAAAATTTTTGCAAAAAATCCTAATGCCAACATCGTAGTTTCCCCTGCCGACCATTACATCAGCGATGACAGAGGCTTTGAAGAAACGATAAACAGAGGATTGCAATTTGTAAAATTCAACACCGAGGCACTTCTTACAATCGGCATTATCCCGACAAGACCCGAAACAGGTTACGGTTATATACAAATAGACACCAAAATCGGGGAAAATCCGCTTGCTGTAAACGAAGTTACAAAAGTAAAACTCTTTACAGAAAAACCCGCCTTAGAAATGGCGAAAATGTTTGTTGACAGTATGGAGTTTTTTTGGAACGCAGGTATTTTCTTATGGAACGTCAAAGCCATTATAGATGCCTTTGAATTACATCAAGCAGAAATTGCAGAACGTTTTTCGGAAGGTAAAAACTATTACAACACGCCGGAAGAAAAAGCATTTATCAACAAGGCTTACGAAAGGTGTCCTAATATTTCAATAGACTTCGGCATTATGGAAAACTACGCTGACACCTACGTTATCCCCGCACTATTCCAATGGTCTGACCTCGGCACATGGGGTTCGCTCTACGAAAACTCCGTTAAAGACGAAAATCAAAACGCCGTTGCAGGAACAAAAGTCATAACCGAAAATACAACCGGCTGCATTATCAACGCCGACACCAAACTCGTTGTAGTAGAAGGACTTAAAGATTATATCGTTGCACAAAGCGACAACCTTTTGCTAATCGTCCCGAAAGCAAACGAACAAAACATAAAGCAATTAGTCAACAACGTAAAAATACAATTCGGAGAAGATTTCGTATAAAATTTTTTTCCCACAGACAGGAAAGTCTCACAAGACTTTCCTGTTGTTTTTTTAGCCGCATTTGTAAAAAATTTTTTGAAAAAAGATTTGGAAAATTGATTTTTTGTATATAATTTAGCAAAATTTTAAAAGTATTCGGTCTATGGAAACAGCAGTCAATATTGAAACGGCAGCGTCAGAATTTGCACAAAACAGG
>JAEEXW010000439.1 GCA_016287995.1 Bacteroidales bacterium | reverse complement strand
GAGATTTCTATTCGGTTTTTAAATAAAAAATTATTGCATATATTTTCCAAAAAATTTTATACTACATCTGATATGATAGTATCATATTTTTTTTAATTTTTATAGGGGAATTTTTATTTTTTTTACTAATTTAAATTAATATTATGAAATTAACAGCACCTAAAAATTCAGTATGGGGTGTTGCGGTAGGCTTAGGCGTACTTGGCATCCTTGGAAAACTCGTTACTATTCCCTTTGTTTCGCAATATGCGTTTGTGCTTTTGGCGGTGGGATTCGGCATTTTGGCAATCTCTTGTCTGCTGAAAGGAGTTTAAAAAAAATAAGAGGCTGTCAGAAAAAAAGCAGCCTCTTATTTTTTTATTACAATATTTCCTTTCCTGTTTTCAGCGTGAAAAATCCTGCCGTTACCGCTATAACCGCCGTTAAAACGCCCAAAACAGGTTTCAACATCACAAAATATCCGATTGAAAACAAGCACGAATAAACCGTAATAATGCCTAAAAATACGCATAAAATTTGTTTCGGCATTTTGGAAAAATCATCGGATTTTGTTAGCGAGAAAAATTCTTTGATAGTTTTTTCGTCTTCGGATTTCGTAACAAAAACTGTTACAAGCCAAACTATCGTTACAACGCAAATCGTTATCAAGAGCCGCATAGTATTGTGGTCTAAGACGTCGGTCTTTAAACAGCCGTCAGGAACCACAAAAACCATTACTACCGACATCACAAAAGCCGAAATCATGGCAGCGATTTCCGTTTGAGCGTTAATCCTTTTCCAAAACCATCTTAACAGATAAACAGCCCCTGTTCCTGCACCGCTAAGCAGCAGAATGTCAAAGGCTTGTGTTGCATTGTCCATAACTGTCAGCGAAACTAAGCCGCCGAAAAAGGCAAGCAAAACCGTACACAAAATTGCAACTTTTTTCAACTCTTTGTCTGAGGCGTTTTTGCGCAAAAAACGTCTGTAAAAATCATTGACAAGATATGAGGCTCCCCAGTTCAAATGTGTTGCGATTGTACTTAGATAAGCCGCTATCAATGAGGCAATTATCAAGCCGAACCAACCCGACGGCGTTTTTGTAATCATTACGGGATATGCGATGTCGTCTTTTAAATATTTGCCGTCAGCCTTTGGAACGGCTTTGTGAAGGCTGCTCAAACCCTCTTTCTGAAAATGCAAATCAACAACTTTTTGCCTAATGTTTTCCGGAAGATTTTGGGCGTTGAAATCTTTTAAATAGTTTTGATAATACGGTAAAATTTGCGGGTTATTTAATTCGTTTTCAGCGTTTTGACGGTCAGAAATACTGTCAGGCGTAAAAACTATCAACGATGCCAAACCTACCAAAATCCACGGCCACGGACGTAAAGCATAATGTGCAAAATTAAAAAATAAATTAGCCGCAACGGAATGTTTTTCGTCTTTTGCAGATAACATTTTTTGGCACATATAACCGCCGCCGCCCGGCTCACTGCCCGGATACCAAACCGCCCACCACTGAACCGCAATCGGAATTATCAAAAGCGGAATAAAAACCGATGGGTCTGTCAAATCAGGGAAAAAACTGATTTTGTCTGCGATTAAGTCATTATTAACCAAAGCGTTAAGACCGCCGACTTCGGGTAAGTTTACCGCTGCTATACAAGCCACAATTGCTCCTGCCATTGCGATTATGTATTGGAAAAAGTCAGCCCAAACAACGCCCCTAAAACCACCTAACGAGGTGTAAATAACTGCGCACAACGAGCCGCAAACCACTGTTATCAAAGGACTTAATCCGAAAACTACTGCGCCGATTTTGATTGCAGCGAGTGTTACCGAGCCGATTATTAAAACGTTGAAAAAAAAAGCCCAAATATACGGCTCTGAAACCGCGCAAAAATCCTGCGGCTTTTCCTGCGTAACGTTTTTCATAAAATTCCAAATCGGTCATGATACCCGTTCTGCGCCAAAGTTTTGCGAAGATAAATACGGTTGTCATTCCCGTGATTAGAAACGACCACCAAGCCCAGTTTTTAGCAACTCCTGTTTCTCTTACCATTCCTGAAACGAGATTTGGCGTATCGGCAGAAAAAGTACACGCCACCATTGAAATTCCGAGCAGCCACCACGGCATTTTTCTTCCGCCCAAAAAATAGTCCTCAACTCCTGCTTTACTCTTTTTTGCGGAGGCTAACGCTATGATTATCAAAACTATAAAAAACAATCCAATAACTATTGAATCGGATAAAGAAAGCGAAATGTTTAATGCGGAATTTTCCATGATTTTTTAACAGTAAGTTTTATAAATCTTCGTTTACGGTAATAAGTTTTTTCAAATCCTCAACATCGGGTAATACTTTGCGTAAGTGTTCGGGCATATCCTCAGCCGTCTTATAAACAGCGACACCCATTGGTCTGTCGTATTCTTGTATAACAAATTCCACAAAATCTTTATTTGCGGACTTGCAAAGCACGATTCCGATAGACGGGTTTTCGTGAGGTTTGCGGACTTTGGTGTCCAAAATTTTTAAATATGCGGTTAATTGTCCAAGATAACTTGGCTTGAAATCTCCGATTTTTAGTTCAACAATCACCAATGCGTTCAACTCGCGGTTGAAAAAAATTAAATCTGGGAAAAATTCTTCGCCGTAGATTTCAAGATGATATTGATTGCCGACAAATGCAAAATCATT
>JAEEXW010000438.1 GCA_016287995.1 Bacteroidales bacterium | reverse complement strand
GAAATTATCTTTTGTTATCATTGTTTGTCCGCTGTTTTACGGACTTCCACCCTCAACAATAAGCAAATAAAAAAGCGTGTAGCCGTTTCCTTTCAATTTGCTTATTTCAAGAGAAAGGTTCCGCCAAGAACCCACAACGATAATAAGCGCGAAAACGGCTCACGCAATAGTGCGTGAACCTTAATTCGCAACTTATTCTCTCGTTGTAAAAAATTTGGCGGATTCTTCTCTTGGAGAATAAGAGCGTAAAGCCCAATATTATAATATGTTAGTTAAATATTTTCTGTTCAGTATATATATTTTAATTTTATGTTGTAAAATTAGCAAAGTTTTGGAAAGTGGGCAAAAAATAGGCGCATTTTTTTCAAAAAAAATCCTAACTTATTATTCTCATACCTATTATTCCTAATTTTCATAGATTTCAATTATATCATAGTTAAGCAGAAGTAACAAATTTTTATCAATTTTGAAAATTAATCATATCTTGTAACCACATATTCACTTAAAATTTATCGAAAAAATTAAATAAAAAATATCTTAAAGCATAAAATCAGGTATATTTAATGTAAAGTTTTTTGCCGTTATCTCAAAAAAATATATTACATTTGTCGCAAAATAAAAAAGATGGCAAAAGAATTATTAATTGATTTCTTTGATTGTAATGTTTTTACACTCAACGATATTGAAACGATAAAAAAAATTACACGAAAAATTGTAGAAGAAATCAATTCTATAATCGTGGAGGAAACATGGCATTGCTTTTCTCCCGTGGGTATTACATACGTTGCCGTAATCGCAAAATCACACGTTTCGATACATACTTGGCCGGAAAAAAAAGCGGCTGCAATAGATATTTTTTCATGCGACAGCACTATTCCGGACAATTTTATACACTCTGTTCAAAACGAATTAGAAGCAAAAAGTTTTGAACTGAAAACAATTTTACGAAATATCTGAAAAAATAATGGCAAAATACAGGCTTTTGATGCTGACAACTATGATTATTTCAGGTTGTTCTATTTGTTACGAATTGATAATCAGCGCATTAAGTTCGTTTTTGAAAGGCGACAGCGTGCTACAATATTCGATAACGATAGGAATATATATGTTTGCCATGGGTCTCGGGTCGTATTTGAGCAAATTCTTCAAAAACAATCTTTTCAACTGGTTTGTTTCCATCGAAATAGGTGTGGGACTAATCGGCGGACTTTCGACAATAATACTTTTCCTTGCTAACATTTATCTTGTTTGTTATCAGATAATTATGTACGTTATTATCTTGATAATCGGCATATTCGTAGGTATGGAAATCCCGATATTAACCCGCATAATAGAAAACAACGAAAATAATCTCAGAGTAACGATTTCGTCAATTTTCAGTTTTGACTATATCGGCGGACTCATCGGCTCAATAGCCTTTCCGCTGTTGTTGTTACCGCATTTGGGATATTTCTGCACGGCATTTTTAGTAGGTTCGCTAAATATTATCGTTTCGCTGATAATCATTCTCAGTTATAAAAAAAACATTACGCATTACAACAAATTTCTCTCTGCTACAATACTGATTTTGAGCGCGATGATAATCGGAACGGTTTTCAGTGAAAACATCTCAAAATTCGTGGAAAACGGGTTGTATCGCGACAAAGTAATCTTTGTTAAACAAACTAAGTATCAGCATATTGTTCTTACCAAACACCGCGACGATTTAAGGCTTTTTATCAACGGAAACGTCCAATTTTCCACAAGCGACGAATACCGCTATCATGAAGCCCTTGTACATCCGGCAATGTCAAAATCAACAAAAAAAGAAAACGTTTTGATTCTTGGCGGCGGCGACGGACTTGCAGCAAGAGAAGTGCTGAAATATCCTACAATTAAGAAAGTTACGCTTGTAGACCTCGATCGTGATATACTCGAACTTTGCAGAGATAATCACACGATAGCAAAAGTCAACAATAATTCGCTCAGCAATCCGAAAATGGAAATTATTGTAGACGATGCGTATAAATTTCTCACCGAAAATACTTTTAAATATGATGTAATACTTGTAGATTTGCCCGACCCTAACAACGAAGCACTCAATAAGTTGTACTCCAATATTTTTTACCGGCTGTGCAAAAATTCGTTAACGGAGAATGGTATTCTCTCGGTGCAATCCACGAGTCCGTATTTTGCAACCAAAGCATTTTGGTGCATCAACAAAACCATCGAAAGTGAAGGTTTCAACGTGTTGCCTTATCACTTGGAAGTACCGAGTTTCGGGGATTGGGGATTCAACATTGCGTCCCAAAAACCAATCGACAAAGAATTTGACTTTACTGTTGATACAAAATATTTGACGGCAGAAAATTCACAATCGATGTTTTATTTCGGCAAAGACGAAACGACTGCCGATATTTGTGTCAATACATTGTCGAAACCAATGTTGATGCAATATTACATTGAGGCGGATAAACAATGGAAATAACGGGATTTTTTTTAACAAAATAAAAACTATATTGCTATGAATCTGAATTTTAATGTAGGCGATAAAATCTCCATAGGAGGAATCACATACACTGTTGACGGCAAGATTACGTATATAGACGGCGACTATATTTGGGACGAGTATGTAATTTTTAACAGCGGACAAGAATCGTGGCTGAGTATCGACAACGAAGAATCGGTGTTTATTTGGCAAATGA
>JAEEXW010000437.1 GCA_016287995.1 Bacteroidales bacterium | reverse complement strand
GGTCTTGCCGCCGCCCTCTTTGCGAATAGCAAAAAATACAACGCAAGCATTATCAACACCACGCCAAGTATTACGCGCAGGCTGCCGTCGTCGGTACTTTTTACAAATTTGATGGCGAAAAATGAAAACACACAGAATGTCAAGAATATTCCGTACAAGTTTTTGATATTGAGGTGTTTATACACCGAACACAACACTATCCCGGACTGCAACAGGCTGAGGAATCCGCTCAGAGCCGTCGCCTCCTGATACGTCGGCATCAGATATGGAAGCACCGTCATTATAAAAATCCCGAATCCAAATCCGCACACCCTCTGCACGAAAGAGCCCGCACACGCCGATAAAAATATGAAAAACGCCGTAAGCATATCGTAATAAAAAACGCTGCAAAGGTAAGAATTTTTTTTGAGGAAATGCCAAGCAAAAATTTTTTGCAATTTTAACGTTTTTATTTTACTTTTACGGCGGAAAGTAAAATAACGCCAATCCTTATTTTACTTTTCGGGCTAAAAGTAAAATAACGGAATTCTTATTTTACTTTTTGAACATAACGGAAGGCCTTATTTTACTTTCAGTGGCGGAAAGGGAAATAAAAAAACACAAATGAAGATGGACATTGAAAATTTCACACCCGGACATTACGAGGAAAACTGCGGCTACAAATATTTTGTTCCTCAAAAAATCAACACGGTTTGGCAATGGAACTTGCCGGAGATAAACCAATTGTTGGAAAAAGCCGCGATAAAACTTGGCGAATTGAACTCGTTTTCTAAACTTGTTCCAAACATCGACCTGTTTATACAGATGCACGTAACCAAAGAGGCGGTGATTTCGAGCCGCATAGAAGGCACGCGCACCCAAATAGACGAGGCTCTGATGCCCGAGGAGGAAATCAACGAGGAACGCCGCAACGATTGGAAGGAAGTCAACAATTATATTTCGGCAATCAACGAAGCCATAGCACAATTGGAACGCCTTCCAATATCAAGCCGCTTGATAAGGAATACGCACAGTATGCTTTTGCAGGATGTGCGCGGTCAATACAAAATGCCCGGCGAATACCGCACAAGTCAGAATTGGATTGGCGGCGCAAGCATTGCCGATGCACGTTACATACCGCCACACCATTCGTTGCTCAACGACCTGATGGGCGACTTGGAAAATTTTATCAACAGCGAGACCCAGATTCCCGACTTGATTAAAGTTGCCATAATCCATTACCAGTTTGAGACCATACATCCGTTTTTGGACGGCAACGGACGCATCGGGCGACTTTTGATAACGCTTTATCTTGTCAGCAAGGGCATTTTGGACAAGCCGCTGTTGTACCTGTCGGCTTTTTTTGAGAAAAACAAGAGCCTCTATTATCAGAATCTTGCGGAAGTGAAAGAAAATGGCGCAATGGTGCAATGGATAAAGTTTTTCCTCGTGGGAGTGCAACAGACATCTTGCGAGGCTGTTGATACATTGTCGCAAGTGATTAAATTCAAAGAAGAAACCGAAAACCAAATTAGAACGCACTTTGGACGCCGCGCTTCCAACGCCGTAATCCTATTCCACAACCTTCTCAAACGCCCCGCCACAAGCATCGAGCAAGTGATGGAAAAATGTGAATTGAGTTACAAATCCGCCAACGACTTGGTGAAGGATTTTGTAAAAATAAACATACTGGAAGAAACAACCGGTCAGAGCCGAAACAGATTTTTTAGGATGAAACCGTATTTGGAGATATTCAGAGGATAAAAAATTTTCTCTAAAAATATTGCGACATACGAAAAACTTTGCTAACTTTACCGCGAAATTAAAAACGTTAAATACGAAACAGAAAAGTAATATATAAAAATATGGGCTTTACGCTCTTATTCTCTCTCTCGACAAGTCCGCAAACTTTGAAGTAACAGTGAGAGTAAGTTGCGAATAAGGTTCACGTCGCATAGGCGTGAGCCGTTTTCGTGCTTATAACTGTTGTGGTAATTGCGGACACCATCGAGAGAAATAGGCACAATTAAAGAAAACGGCGAACGCTTTTTTCTTTTTGATGCTTGATTAATAAGAGTTTTATAGCCTGTAATAACAGAAAGAATATGAAACTCTATAACGAATTAGTTGCACAACTCACGAAAGAACCGGATTTTGTTTCCGACAATGGCGAGTTCAAAAAGTGGGTTGTAAGCAATAGGGCAAGAAACTACGACGGAGATTTGATAAAACTCCTATTGCAAAACGACACGCTCAAACAGACGTTCTTCAGGGACGTTGATGGGGTGTTGATTTTTATGCTCGATAAATTTTTGCTATTTATCGAACAAAAAAATTATCTAAAAGACAGTTTCACAAGTTACAAGAACAAAATAGGGTTGACAATCGGCGGAAAGTTCCTTAATCAACATAAGGAGGTGGAACTTGTTTGGCCTTACAAAGATTGCATACTCGAAGGCGGTCAAACCAAGGAAGATGCCAAACGCGATGAGATTTTCTTTAATGAAACCCTCGCGCAAGACGAAATCACAACACTTTTAGACCAAAAAGTTCTCACCAATTATCATCGTTACGGCAAAGTGCAAAGTAATGCACCGTTTTTCAACCGTGATGCCGCTTTCAATGAAAGTCGTGGTCTTGCAAAAGACACTATCACTGACAACCTTGTTATTAAAGGCAATAATCTTATTGCGTTGCATTGCCTCAAAA
>JAEEXW010000436.1 GCA_016287995.1 Bacteroidales bacterium | reverse complement strand
AAATACACAGGGCGCCCCGCATTGATACAATTTTTCTCTTCCATGATGTGTTTATAATTTTTGCAATTTTATTTTACTTCTTCAATAATCCAATCTGTTAAATTTTTCTCTTTGCTTGAAAAATTTGCACCGATTTTGAAAATTCTTCTGCCGTCCATTTGATAACGTCCGGCATAATTTTTCAAGTTGATTTGATTGATGGCTGTCTTAGCATTTTGGTCAACCTTAAACTCAAAAATATACGCGAAATCCTTATTTATAAGAATAACGTCAGCGCGACCTTTTGAAAAATGCGGTTCAGAAATAATGTTATATCCTAAAATGCTGAACACTAAGAAAATAACATTCTGAAAATCACGTTCTATCAGCGTAACATTTTTGTCGTTAGCATACGGCAAAGTTTCAAAAAGGGCTTGAAAACGCCTCAAAACATCTTCCACATTTCCTTTAATAAAATCGCGGGAAAATGCCAAATAATCAAAGCCGCTTTGAATATCAGAATGATAAAATTCATCAATAAGATTAGTTAAAAAACTGATTTTTACCTCATTATTTGGAAAGCCGAGAGTGTATTCCGCAATTTCATCGTCGCCGTCAATAGACTTAATCGTCAGATAGCCGCTGTAATACAAAAGCGGAATAAGTTCAGAAAAGTCGCTGTCTTTATAATTTGCCAAACGGTTTTTATCATATTTTACATCTCCGTCAAGAAGACGGTAATCATACGAAGTGCTACGAATCCTCTGCATAAGAAACGTCGGTGTCCCGGTCTGATACCAATAATTCTGCAAGTCCTTGCTTTGCAGCGCATTAAAAAGACTTACCGGATTAAAGACCTTAGTACCTTCCTCATGGAAAAGATAACTGTCGTACCATCTTTTAAGTAATGCGACCATATCATCAAAAGAGATTTTTCTTTTGTCGGCAAAAGCCTGAATTTCTGTCGAAAAATAATCCGTCAATTCCTTGTGTGTGATGCCACAAATTGCAGAATATGTGGCATTTAGTGAAATGTCCTTGGGTTGATTGTTGCCGCTGAAAACGGTAGTTTTGGCAAACTTGGTAACGCCGGTAAGAAAGGCAAACCGTATATACTTGTCGGCTGATTTCAACACGGAAAAAAAGCCTCGGTAAATACCCTTGTCAGTATCCAGATCTACGCTGTTAATCAGCGGGTTGTCATATTCATCGACGAGCATAACGGTTTGAAGACCAGTTTTTTCATAAACAGCCTCCAAATCATATTCCAAGCGTAGAGAAAGTTTTTTGCTTTCTTTTTTATAAATTGATTCTCCTTCTTCTAATTGTTCATCAACTTTGGCTTTTATGATGCTTTCGTCGAATTGAATGTTGTTTTTATTTTCAAACTTTTTCAGAGTAATTCTGATTTTGTCTATCAACATTGATGAACCTACGGTATAATCGCCGCTCACGAAATCAACGTAGAGAATAGGATATTTAATCCAATCCTTCTCCCATTGATATATTTTCAGTCCTTCAAACAGTTCTTTTTTCCCCTCGAAGTATGCGCGTAAAGTATTACAAAACAGGCTTTTGCCAAACCTGCGCGGACGGGCGAGAAAATAAGATTTCGTTTTAGACTTAACAAGCCTATATACATAGTCGGTCTTATCGACATATACGGCATTTATTTTTCTCAGGTCTTCAAAACTCTGTATTCCTAGCGGAAAACGGTCTATTATTGGCACTTCTGTCTGTTCCATAGCGGTTCGAGATTTTTTGCAAATATATCATTGTTTTGGAAAATTTGCAAAAAAAAATTAAAAGCGGTGAGCCTCTAAAAAATTTAGTTTCACCGCTATTTTTCATTTTTATTTTGCTCTACATATCGTATTGATAACTGCCGCCGTCTTTGTTGGCAAAGAACCATGCGGTGCCTGCTATTTTTAGTCTGTAAACGTTTATGGACGTTTTTTGCAGAGCGGATTTTAAATTTGACGGCACATTACCTGTGAACTGATAGCCTTTTTCATAGACAGCAACCATTCCATCGTCAGTGAGGCAGGCAGCCCAAAGTTCACCGTATTGTTTTTCACCGTTGCTGAGCCAATCTGTTGCGTCTGCATCAGAAGTGCAGTAACGTTCGTCGGTTATGATAATCCAATCGCCGTTGTCATTGAACGTTATAGAATTAATAACTTCGCCGTTGCTGTTGTATTCTTTGATTTTATTCTCCAATGAAGAGGGAATATTGTTCCAAACTATTCCGTTATCGCCGTATATAACTAACCACGCACCATTTTCAGTAAGTTGCACATCGTTAATAAGTTTGTTGTCATTGTTTAATTTATTGAGTGTTTCGGTCAAATCCGACGGACAACACTCATTGGCAGCGTAGCCATTTCGTCCGTACAGCATTAAATCTCCGTTTGACTTTGTTATAGCAACGTTTTTACATTCCCCGGACTTTGTGATGTTGTTGCGTACAAATGAACGGTTGCAATTTTTAACAGGGCTGTCATAACTGCTTGAAGCATCAGAATCTTCTTCATCCGAATATGAATTAGAGTCATAACTGCTTGAAACATCAGAATCATCTTCATACGAATATGAATTAGAGTCATAACTGCTTGAAACATCAGAATCATCTTCATACGAATATGAATTAGAGTCATAACTGCTTGAAACATCAGAATCATCATTATCTGAGTATGAATTGTAAACATACCT
>JAEEXW010000027.1 GCA_016287995.1 Bacteroidales bacterium | reverse complement strand
CGGCGGCAAAGGTACTCATTGCACTAAGTCCGACATAAAATATGCTCGTATTGATGGGGGAAAAGACAATCCCGGCTATTTAACCAAATCAGGTGATGCGGCTTTTGAAGCACCGCTTACATACGCATTGTTTGACAGTAAAACCGGCGTTTTGACTTTGGGATATAATAAGACGCTTCCAAACGGTGCAAAAGAAATCAATGCTGAAAAAACAACGGCAGAGGTTTGGATTGCAAGTGAAGTTACTGAGGCTAAAAATGTTAAAAAGATAATTATTGACAAGTCGTTTGCTGATTTTGAGCCTACAACTTGTTATTATTGGTTTTATAATTGCGCAAATGTAGAAGAAATTTCAGGATTGGAAAACATCAACACTGAAAATGTAACCGATATGAGATATATGTTTTATTCTAATAAGGTTACAATACTTGATTTGCGTAGTTTCAATACTGCAAATGTTAGGGATATGTACGAAATGTTTATGGGTTGTAGCGACCTCAAAACAATTTTGGTTTCTGACAAATGGACAACTGAAAAAGTAGAAGTTTCAGGTGCGATGTTTCGTTTTTGCAGCAAACTTGAAGGCATGAACGGTACAAAATATAGTGATGATACTGATGCAACTATCGGACTTTCATACGCTAAAATTGACGGCGGAAAAGATAATCCGGGCTATTTTTCTTCGTTGAAAGCGGTTTCTTTGGAGATAACAACTGCTCCTAAAACCGAATACAAGGACGGTGAAGATTTTTCAGCAGAAAACGGTGTTTTAACTATTAAATACAATAATAATTTAGCGGAAGCCATCGACCTTTCAAAAGCCGAAATCACAGGTTTTGACAAAACAAAATTTGGCGAACAGACTTTGAAAGTAACTTATAACGGACTTTCAACCGAATTGAAAGTTACGGTAAAAGAAAACGTCCCGACTCCTGTTTCTGAAATTATTCCTAATAATGACGTAAAAATTTGGTCGTATGATGGCGTTATTTATATCGAGTCAGATCATTCCGGCATTGCATACAAGATTGTTGACCTTAGCGGTAGAGTGTTAAAAACTTCAACCACAAAGTCAAGCAAAGAAGAAATTAGAATTAATTCAAACGGTATTGTAATTGTGCTTTTAAAAGGAAAAAGTTACAAGGTAATGGCGAAATAAAGAGTTTTTCTAAAACAATTAACGAGGTTGTCTAAAAAATATGGACAACCTCGTTTTTTTTATTATTCCCCCGAAAAAGTGTAAATTTTTTTCATTATTCCCCCGAAAAAGTGTAATTTTTTTTCATTATTCCCACGAAAAAGTGTAAATTTGTAACATAAAACTAAATTATACAATAATGAAAAGGTTGATTTATAACGATTTAGTTAAATGGAAAGAGGTTTCTGATAGAAAGCCGCTTATTTTGTTGGGTGCAAGGCAGGTCGGAAAGACGTATATTCTCAAAGAATTCGGTAAAAACGAGTTCAAAAATATGATATATGTCAACTGTCATCAAAACGAATTTACCAATAATTTGTTTCACAATCTGATGACGAACAGAATTGTTACTGAAATTGAACGCTTTTATGATGTCCGCATTGTAAAAGGTGAAACGTTGCTGATATTTGATGAAATTCAGGAAGCCTTCAACGGAATTGCCTCTTTGAAATATTTTTGTGAGGATATGCCGGAACTTCACGTGGTTGCGGCAGGTTCTCTATTAGGTATATCGCTCCGCAGGGAAGAATCGTATCCTGTTGGAAAAGTGGAAACTTTGAGAATGTATCCGATGAGTTTTTCAGAATTTCTTGCGGCAAAAGGTAAAAACGGACTTTTGGAAGTTCTTGACAACTTGGAATGGGAGTCTATGAAATTCATGCATGAAACTTTTACAGAACTTTTGAGGCAGTATTATTTTACGGGCGGAATGCCAGAAGCCGTCAAAACATATATCAAAACAGGCGACACGTCAGCCGTAAGAAAAATTCAGACGGAAATTCTTGATGCTTACGAACGGGATTTTGCCAAACATACAAAAACTCAGTCAGAAAACATCCGCCGTCTTTGGAACAACATTCCGGCTCAATTGGCGAGAGAAAACAAAAAGTTTGTTTTTGGAGCGGTAAGCAAAGGCGCACGGGCGTCAACATACGAAGAATCAATACAATGGCTTGTTGACGCAGGTCTCGTTTACAGGGTTGAACGTGTGCGCGACCCGTCAATGCCGTTGAAATTTTACGCCGATTCTTCCGCGTTCAAACTTTTTGTATTGGACTGTGGTTTGTTGGCGTGTATGACGGAAGCAAGCCCTAATGCTATGCTCTTGGGTAGCAATGCGTTTATAGAGTTTAAAGGCTCGTTTACCGAAAATTTTGTGCTGCAACAGTTGAAATCAGCCGGTTACGGTTCTGTTTTTTATTATGCGAAGGAAAAATCCACTATGGAAATTGATTTTCTTTTCCAAACACCTGAAAGAATTGTTCCCGTGGAGGTAAAAGCGGAAGAAAACGTTAAAAGCAAGTCTCTTTCAACGTTTGTCAACTATGAATTTAAAGAGCGCTGTTTTAAGGCTTTGAGAATTTCCATGCGTCCCTACATTGATCAAGAATGGATGGAAAATATTCCGCTTTATGCGGCTGAAAGTTATGTGAAAAAATTAATTCAATAAACAACTAAACTTTCGCAAGTTGTGAGAAAATTAATCCCGCAATAATAAAAATGCGGGATTAATTTTTTTTTATTTTCCTCTTGAAATCAAAACTAATTCTTCATTTTTGTTGAGGTCTACTTCTACGTGTCCGCCTTTTTTGAGTTTTCCGAAAAGAATTTCTTTCATCAAAAGAGGATTCAACATCGAATTTAAAACCCTGTCAATTTCTCTTGCACCGTATTTTGACGAAAAACCTTTCTTCAAAAGTTCTTTCTTTGCCAAATCGCTGAGAGTCAAAGTGATATTCTTGGCTTGAAGTCTCTCGAAAAGTTCGTTCAACTTTTTATTTAGAATCTTTTTAGCCATTTCTTCGTTCATATCGTTGAAAACCACTATCGACGAAAGACGGTTGATAAATTCGGGTTTAAACGTCTTTTTTGCTGCCGAAAGCATAGCATCGCCGATTTTGCCTCCCGTAAAACCTACTGTCTGTTGTGAGGCGTATTCCGCACCGACGTTACTTGTCATAATGATTATAACATGCTTAAAATCAGACTTTTGTCCTTTATTGTCAGTAAGGCTGGCATAGTCCATAATTTGAAGCATTATATTATAAATGTCCGAATGTGCTTTTTCTATTTCGTCAAAAAGGAGAACGCAGTTTGGTGTTTTGCGAATTGCGTCTGTCAATAGACCGCCGTCTTCATAGCCGACATAACCCGCCGGCGAACCGATAAGTTTTGCAACCGTGTGTTTTTCTGTGTATTCGCTCATGTCAAAACGGACTAAATCCATATTCAACTCTTTTGCCAAAACTTTTGCGATTTCTGTTTTGCCGACACCTGTCTGACCAATAAAAAGAAACGAGGCAATAGGCTTTTGCGAATCCGATAAGCCCGCTTTTGACATCAAAACTGCTTCCACTATTTGATTTACAGCCGTATCCTGACCGTAGATGAGGCTTTTGATGTTTTTAGAAAGGTTTTCCAACATTTTAACCTCGCTTTTGTTGTCGCTGTCGGGAATGTTTGTAAGTTTTTTCACCTTTGTCAGCATTTGAGAAATAAGTTCGCAATCCACTGACTGAATTTTTTTCGGATTGGAATTTTCGTCCAAAACGGGGTGAATTTCTCTGTACGAACCCGCCTCGTCCAAAAGGTCAATCGCTTTTTCGGGCAGATTTCTGTCGCTGATGTATTTTACAGAAAGTTCAACGGCATGTTTTATCGTGTCTTTTTTGAACTTTACTCTGTGGAATTTTTCGTAAACGGGTTTTAACGTTTGAATAATTTTCACCGTTTCTTCTACCGTCGGCTCAGAAATTTCTATTATTTGAAACCGTCTGAGCAGTGCCTTATTTTTCTCAAAAGAACTTTTGAACTCTTTGAAAGTTGTTGCGCCGATAAAACGGATATTGTCTTTGTCCATGTATTTTAACATCATAGAGGCGGCATCGTTGCTGCCGTCAGTTCCCATTCCAACGAGGTTGTGAATATCGTTGATGTAAACTATTGACTGTGAGTCTTTTGAGGCGGCAATTTCGTCCATTATGCCTTTTATGCGCTTTTCAAAATCGCCTCTAAACTGCGAACCGGCAAGTATGTCAGAGAGTTCGAGTTGATAGATTTTAGCCGAGTTCAAATCCTTTGGAAGAGTTGCTGCCTTATCGGTGATTTTTTGCGTAAGACCGTGAACCATAGCCGTTTTGCCGACACCGGGTTCGCCGATGTAAAGCACGTTGTGGCGTTGTTTTTTTAGCAAAACTTGAATCGTTCTTTCCATTTCGTCTTCTCTGCCTACAAGCGGATTAAAGTTTTTGGTTTCTCCGTTCAAAAGTTTTGTATACGATTGCACCATCGGCATAAAATTGTTTTCCGTAAAGTCTAACGGAGATTGTTCTTCGTCATCATCATCGTCAAAATCAAAGTTAAAATCTGCTCCGAAAGGCGGTTTTATTTCTTTTTCGTTATCTTTTTTGCCGAGGGGTTTTACGCTTGAAATCACAACGTTGTCTTCGGTAAAATTATTGATTACCGCCGACATAAATTCGATGACGCTTTTTGAGGAATGTTTGTTTAACAGACGGTTTGCCTCGCAGTCGTGAGTATTGGCGATTCCGATTAAAACGTGCGGAACATCACATTCCTTTTTGCCAGTTTTTTCGGCGAGTTGGTCTGCAAAACTTATTGCGTGAAAAAGGTTTACCGAAACTTCGATTTCATATTCGATATTTTCGGGAACGGTTTCCATAGAATCAATATATTTTTCCAAGTCGTCGGCGAATTTTTCGGCATTAATGCCGCTTTCGTCCAAAGTTTTTTCAAACTGTTCTAAGCCCAAAACTCCGTAATACACAAAGAGTTCGGGCGTTATAAACTCGAATCTGCGGTTTTTTGCGGCTATTACGCAGTTTCTTTCTACTGTTTGTAAAAATGCTGACTGTCTTAACATCTTCTAAAATTAAAAATAGTTGAATAAAAAAACTATTCTTCCCGCCACGAAAGTTTCAGCGGAAAATTATTGCCGGCTGCTATCCGCATAGTTTTTAAGGCTTTGCTGACGGCAATATCGTATGTATATACCCCTACAACTGCGCTACCTTTGGTATGAACTTCCATCATAAGTTCTTGGGCCTGGTCAGGGGTTTTGAAAAATATGTTTTTAAGGACTTCAACCACAAAATCCATTGTCGTAACATCGTCGTTGTGCATTATAACGGCGTATTTTTTGGGTTCTTTAGTTTTTACCTTTGTCTTGTTTCTTACTTTTGTCTGCGCTTTTGCCATAGTTTTTTATTAAAAATATTTGTTGATGATTTCTTGAAAAAAATCCGGCGGCATCGACGGTTTTCCTGTTTTCTTGTTAACGAAACACAAAACTGTCTCACCGGAGTTCAAGAGTTCGCCGTTTTGGTTGAAACATTCGTATTCAAATGTCATTCTAACGGTCGGTTTTTGTTTTACATAAACTTTTACTGTGATTAAATCGTCGTAAAAAGCGGGTTTTTTGTAATTTATGTTCAGTGAAATAACGGGCATCATAAAGCCGTTTTTTTCGAGTTCGGCGTATGAGCAGCCGCATTCCCTAAAAACATCGCTTCTTGCCTGTTCGTAATATAAGGGATAATTTCCATAATAACAGTATCCCATTTTGTCGGTTTCACCGTATCTGACCCTTATTTGTGTCTGTCCGCAAAACATTTTTTATTCCTTTTTAAAAAGGCAAAGATAAGAAAAAAAATTATTTTTGCAAAAAAAATAATTTTAGTGCTTTTTTATGGTCGATTTTGTTTTGCCGGGAGAATAAAAAGTATGCAATTTTATTCTGTCAAGAGAATAAAAAAGGTGTGATTTTGTTCTCCCAATAGAATAATGCAAAACGGTTTGGAAATTGAGGTTTTGCCTTATTGGAAGTGGGCATTGGGTATCTGAGAGGTCTTTTTTTTCTGAAAGTAAATTTTTTCCGCGATTTTTTTGACAAAATTTTTTACCTTTGCCGTCTAAAAACATAAAGGAAAAACAGTGGCGAAAAAACTTTTTATAGCGGAAAAACCGTCGGTTGCCCAAGAGTTTGCAAAGGCTTTGAAGGAAACCCACGAAAGAAGAAACGGCTATCTTGAAGGCGAAAAAACGGTTGTAACGTGGTGCGTCGGTCATCTCGTAACTATGTCGTATCCAGAGATTTACGACCCGAACTTAAAACGTTGGAGAGAAGATACGTTGCCTTTTTTGCCGAAAGAGTTTCTTTACGAAATTATCCCTAACGTTAAGGCGCAGTTCGAGATTGTCTCCTCGCTCTTAAACCGGGAAGACGTGGACTGCATTTACGTCTGCACTGACTCTGGGCGCGAAGGGGAATACATTTACCGCCTTGTTGATATGATGGCGAAAGTGCCTGAAAATAAGGAAAGAAAGCGCGTTTGGATAGACTCTCAAACCGAAGAAGAAATACGGCGCGGAATTCGTGAGGCAAAACCGCTGAATGCTTACGACAACCTTTCAGCCTCCGCATATCTCCGCGCAAAAGAGGATTATCTGATGGGCATAAATTTTTCAAGGATTCTTACCATTAAATATGGCAATATGCTGAAATCTCACTTGAAACTCGATAAAAACGTCGCTGTTTCGGTCGGTAGGGTGATGACGTGCGTTCTTGGAATGGTAGTAAGAAGAGAAAGGGAAATCAGAAAGTTTAAGAAGACTGCGTTTTATAGAATTTTGGGGAATTTTGAGGCGGGAACTTGCAAAATTCAAGGCGAGTGGCGGGCCGTAGAAGGTTCTGATTATTTCAATTCGCCAAAACTCTACAAGGAAAACGGTTTCAACAAAAAAGAAGACGCAGAAGAACTCGTTTCTAAACTACAACAGTCTTTTTCTCAGGCTGTTATCGAAAGTATAGAAAAGAAAAAAGAGAAGAAAAATCCGCCGCTTTTGTTCAATTTGGCGGAACTTCAAAACGAGTGTTCAAAACTTTTTAAAATTTCGCCGGACGAGACTTTGCAAACCGTTCAGACGCTTTACGAAAACAAACTCGTAACTTATCCGCGTACCGATGCGAGGGTTCTCTCGTCGGCGGTGGCAAAAGAAATTACCAAAAACCTTCACGGTTTGGCTACAAGAAACGAATATTTGGATTTTTTGAAAGACATAAAAGAACACGGAATTTACGCCAAAATCGACAAAACTCGTTACACAGATGATAAGCAAATTACTGATCACTACGCAATTATACCTACGGGTCAGGGATTTCAAAATTTGGAAACAATGTCCGAAATTGCAAAAGGCGTTTATGATAGAATTGTTAAAAGGTTTCTTGCAGTGTTTTATCCGAGTGCTGAATATAGAAAAGTTTCGCTAAAACTTTTGGTGGGAAAAGAGGCGTTTTTCTCAAATTTTAAGGCACTTGAAAATCCGGGGTATTTAAAAGTTTACGCTTCGGATTCCAAACCGCAACAGACTGATAATAAGACAGATGAAGAAGAAATTTCGGAGGCAGGAATCGAAGTAGTTTCAAAACTAAAAAAAGGTTCTATGCTTGATATTTCCGGTTATGAAATAAAGGACGGCGAAACTACTCCGCCAAAACGTTATAATTCTGGTTCACTGATTCTTGCGATGGAAAATGCGGGACAGTTTATCGAAGACGAAGAACTTCGTGCTTTGGTAAAAGGTCGGGGGATAGGAACGTCAGCAACACGCGCCGAAATTCTTGCCAAACTCGTGAAAATCAATTATTTGAACCTTAATAAAAAAACGCAGGTCATAACTCCTGCAAGGCTTGGAGAATTGGTTTATGAGGTGGTAAAAGCCGCCGTTAAACCGCTGTTAAATCCCGAACTTACAGCAAGTTGGGAAAAAGGTTTGGGCATGGTTGCTGACGGTGTGATAGGGCAGGGGGAGTATTTGGAAAAACTTGAAAACTTTGTTGCCAAAAATACGAATCTCTGCAAAACGCTCGGAAATTATGCGGCTCTGGCGCATATTTTTTCGTTAGTTGATTATTGTTACAAATAGTAAGAAAGATATGAATGAAATGTTTTTGCAGTTACAACAGTTGGATTCCGTAGAGTTGAATTTCGGCAGTAACGGGGGACTTGTTTTGAGTATTGTTCAAGCGTTTGTGATGTTCGGCGTATCGCTTTCGATAAAACCGCTGCATTTCAAAACAGCGTTTTATCATCCGAAAAGTGTGATAACGGGTGTTTTGGCGCAGATATTGGTTTTGCCGCTTGTAACTTTTGCCGGTGTTTGGCTGTTTAAGGATTATCTTACTGTTACGGTGGCTCTTGGCGCGATACTTGTTGCCTGCTGTCCGGGAGGAAACATTTCTAATTTTATTTCGTCAGTCTCAAAGGGAAATATCGAACTTTCTGTTTCTCTGACGGCTATTTCAACTATTTCGGCAGTCTTGATAACACCGCTGAATTTTTCGTTTTGGGGCGGACTGTTTATTTCGTCGTCGGATTTGGTTAGAGAATTGTATATTCCTATAAGTGAAGTATTTAAAACCCTTTTTTTGATTATTGGGGTACCGCTTTTTTTGGGTGTTTTATGCTCGAAAAAACTACCGAAATTAACACAGAAAATAGCAAAGCCGGTGCAGAGAATTTCGCTCGGAATTTTTATGGGTATAGTAGTTTTGGCGTTTGTCGCCAACTATGAGTATTTTGTGGAATACATAAAATACATTCTCGTTATAGTTTTGATTCATAATGCGTTGGCGTTTTTGTCAGGAAATTTTTCAGCCCGTATTGCCCGTCTTAACGAGAAAGATAGAAGAACTCTTACAATTGAAACAGGGATACAAAATTCGGGTTTGGCTCTGATGTTGATTTTTAATCCCGAAATTTTTCCAAAGGAGACTGCTACCGGAGGAATGGCATTTATGGCGGCTTGGTGGGGAGTTTGGCACATAATTTCAGGGCTTTCGATAAGTGCTTATTGGAATTTGTCGAGAAAAATAAGGTATAACAATTTGTATAAAAACAGAAAAACAATATGAAATTTTCAAGCGTTGAAGACCAAAGTTGGATGTATTCGCTTGTTAAAGCGTTTCCGATTGCGGTTCATAATTATATTTTTTATAGGAAAATTTACACCACAGGACTTGAAAATATTCCTGAGGAGGGGGCGGTGATTTTTGCTCCGAATCATCAAAACGCTTTGATGGACGCTTTGATTTTAATCAGCGTAAAAAACTGGCAGCCAGTCTTTATGGCGAGGGCTGACATTTTTGCCGGACAGTTTTTGCGCAGGTTTTTGTTTTTTTGCAAGATACTTCCGATTTTTAGAATCCGAGACGGCAAAGAATCGCTGAAAGAAAATAATTTTGTTTTTCAAAAGGCGGTAGAAGTCTTAAAAAAGAAACGTTTTCTTGTTATTTATCCTGAGGCGAGTCATAAAGGAATCCACCGTTTGCGTCCCTTAAAAAAAGGTATTACGAGGATTGCGTTTATGGCAGAGGAGGCTACAAATTACACTCTTGGTGTCAAAATTATTCCTGTTGGAATCAATTATCAGGATTATTATGATTTTCGCACCGATGCGATGATTAATTTTGGTAAGCCTATCAACGTTGAGGATTATGCCGCGCTTTACAAAGAAAATCCGCAAAAGGCTAATCATCAGTTAGTTGAAGAAATAAAAAAAGAACTCAGCACGCTGATAATTGACATTCAGGATACCGAAAATTACGATATTTTTGAGACTGCCCGCGAAATTCTTGCACCTTATTTAATCAGAAAAAATGGCAAATTGATTAACAATTTTAAGAATCAAATTTTAGCGGGCAAGGAAGTTGTCGGGATTCTCGGTAAGATAAAAGAAAGCGACCATGAGGAGTTTGAAGAACTTGCCGCCTTGTTGAAACAATACCGTGAAGGTCTTAACAGCACCAATCTTACAGACAGAATTATCAGAAAAAAATATAAGATTTGGGGAATTTTGCTTAGAACGGTGATTTTGATTGCGACGTTTCCTATCAACGTTTTTGGTTTTGTTAACAATTTTGTACCGTATCATCTGCCGTTTTTGCTTACGATGCGGGTCAAGGACAGAAATTTTCACACCTCGGTAAGGTTTGTTTTGTATTTGATTTTGTTTCCCGTGTTTTACGGTGTGATTTTTTGGCAACTATGTAGGTATACGGATTCGTGGCTTTTTAGGATTTTGTATATGCTTTTAGTGCCGCTGACAGGGATTTTTTCGCACCGCTATTACGCATACGTCAAAAAAGTTGCTGCGATGTGGAAAATGTTTTTCAACAAGAAAAAAACTTTGTATGCAAGGCTCGGTGTTTTGAGGGACAAAATCGTGGAGATTTTTAAAAGAAAGATTTAGTTTTGGATTTTTTTTTTATATATTTGCAGTGAAAAATTTAATTACACATTTACACTAAAAAATATGCTGAAAAAAACATTTACCGCTTTGACATTTGCTGCGCTTTTGGCGGGCTGCTCAGGCGGCGTTAACAACAATCAGGCGGCTCAAAACGCTGATTTTGAGCGCATAAAAGCCGACCAAATCGGTTACCAGACCAACACCGCAAAAATTGCCGTTATTCCCGAAACAGGTTCGGAAGATTTTGAAATCGTGGATTTGGTCTCTCAAAAAACCGTTTACAGCGGCAAGGCTTCTGAAATAAAGGAGTGGGAATTTTCCAAAACCAAAGTCCGTCAGGCGGATTTTTCGGACTTCAACCAAGACGGCATTTACTTCCTAAAATGCAAAGGCGCAGGTGATTCTTATCCGTTTGCCATCGGAGAGGGTATTTATGACGACCTTGCGATCAAAGCCATGAAATCGTATTATTTTGCGCGTTGCAGTCAGGAGATAAAACCCGAATACGGCGGCAAATACGCCCGTCCCGCCGCTCACCCCGACGACAAAATCAAAGTTCACAAATCCGCCGCAGGTCCTAAACGCAAGGAAGGCGACATTATTTCTTCGCCGGGCGGCTGGTACGATGCAGGCGATTACAACAAATACATCGTCAACTCCTCGATTTCGGTCTGGGAAATTCTCAACACGATAGAACTTTACCCCGATTACTGTAAAAAACTCAATCTCAACATTCCCGAAAGCAAAAACGCCTTGCCCGACATTTTGGACGAAGTTTTGGTGAATTTGCGCTGGATGCTTACAATGCAGGACCCTGATGACGGCGGTGTCTATCACAAACTTACGGCACTCGGTTTCAACGGAATGATTATGCCCCACGAAGACACGGACGAGCGTTTTGTGATAAAAAAATCCACGACTGCGGCTCTTGATTTTGCGGCTGTCTGCGCCAAGGCTGCAAGGGTTATAACCAAATACGAAAGCGAACTCCCGAAACTTTCTGACACCTTGAAAAAAGCGGCTGTTTCGGCTTGGAAATGGGCACAGAAAAATCCCGAAATCCTTTACGACAAAAACCCCGAAGGTGTTTTGACAGGTCAGTACGACGACAGGGAAATCCGCGACGAGTTCACTTGGGCTGCTCTTGAAATGGTGCTTTTGACAGGCGACAAAAATTACTTAAAAAACATCTCCGAAAGCGATTTTGCTTTTAAAGTACCTTCTTGGGATTCAACGAGTTGTCTTGGAATAGCCTCCGTCCTGAACAATCCGAAAAACGCAGAAAAATTCGACGAAAGTTTTTATAATTTCTTCAAAGACGGCTTTATAAAACTTGCTGACGGGATTCTGAAAAATTATGAAAACTCGGCATACGCCACTCCGCTGACGTTTTTCCCGTGGGGCTCCAACTCTGTTGCGGCAAATCAGGGGCTTATCCTTGTAACCGCTTATAACACGACGGGCAACACAAAATACTTGGAAGCGGCTCAGGCGGATTTGCATTATATTTTGGGACGCAACCCTTTGGACTACTGTTTTGTAACGGGTTTTGGCGGCAAACCTGTCAAATACGTTCACGACCGCAGAACCGTTGCCGACGGCATTGACGCCCCCGTTGCCGGGTATCTTTGCGGCGGACCTTACGCACACGCGGGCGGCGACGTGCCGGATTCGCTTTACACTTCCACTGCACCCGCAATGCGCTATCTTGACAATCACAACAGTTACACAACCAACGAGATAGCAATTAATTGGAACTCGGCACTCGTATTCTTGGTTTATGCACTTCATTGATGTTCATACGCATTTTATAAATCCTTCCAACGCCTTTGTGATTGATATTTCTGATAATTATGCAAAGGCGTCGGAAGTAGATTTTTTTTCTGTTGGCATTCACCCTAAAACTTTTAAAACATTTGAAGAGTTAGCGGATAGTTTTTTGGCGCTCAGTTCGTTAGCCGAGAGAAAAAACTGCGTTGCAATCGGTGAGTGCGGTTTTGACAAGTTTTCGCCGCTGAATTTGGCGGAACAAGAAAAAATCTTTTCGGCGCAAATCGCTCTTGCCCAGCGTTTTAATAAGCCTCTTATAATCCATTGCGTAAGGCTTTACAACGAGGTGATAAGGTGTTTGAAAAAAGCGCATTTTAACCATGAAGTAGTGTTTCACGGCTATAATGCAGACTCTCAGACGACAAAAAATCTGTTAAAATATCCTATCATAAATTTCTCTTTTTCAGAAAAAACGCTGACTGGTTTTAAATCTCTGCCGGTAATTCCGTTAGAGAGGATTTTTACGGAAAGCGATACCGACGAAAAAACTGATTTTGCAAAACTGATAAATAAAATTGCAGATGTAAAAAATGCCGGTTTTGAGGAAATCAAAGCCGGCATTGAAAATAATTTTAAGCGGTTATTTTGCTAAATGCAGATGATACTTTTCCGCAAATGAAGCTTGTACCGCTTGAAGTTTTTTGTCAGCCTCTTTCAACTTTTTATCAACTTCTTTGTATTTGTTTTCCCATTGAACGTGCAATTCGGTCGAAAATTCGTTTTCAGGCACTTTGTAAAGTCTTACAAGTTCTTCGGCTTCGTTTTGAGCCACCGATTTGTAAATTTCCAAGTACTCCAAAACTGCATCTTTTAATGCCTCACCTTCTATGACGGGGACTACGGCTCTGACATTGTCAATTGATTCAAGTGCTTGATTTTCAAAGTCTATGAGCGCGGAATCCATTTTCCTCGGAACGTAACTATCGTAGGTCTCCAACAAACCGTCGTATGCCATAACGACTTTTTTCTGCTCCGACATAATCCTATCGTTAAAAGCTGCCGCCTCTTTCGGCGAAGGCTTGCACGAGATAAGCAGAGTCAACAATAATGCTGGAATATATATCAAACGTTTCATTTTTTTAACTCGTTTTGAATTTCATTATATGCGTTTTCCACGTTTTTGGTTGCCGAAGAGAGTTTTTGCTTGACACTTGTATCCAAATCGTTCCATTTTTTTATCAAATCTTCTGTGAAAACAGAGTCGGGAAGTTTGTAAATTCTTACTTGCTCGATAGCTTCGTTTTGAGCAACTGATTTCATTACGGCAATTTTTTCTTCGATTGCTCCGGTGAGTTTTTGATTTTGACTTAACGGCTTAATTTGCTGCATTTTAGACTGCGCATTGTTAAGATAAACGTTAAGACCTTCCAAAGCCGCGTCCATAGTTGCGGGGTGATAAGACTGATAAGCGTCGTCAAGTATTCTATAAACGCTGTCAAGTTGCTTGTTAACAAGTAATTGCTCCTCGGCGGAGGCTTTGATTTCTTCTTTCGTAGGACCGCTTTGACAAGATAAAAGTCCTGCAAAAGATATTGCAAGTAGTGTTAAAGATTTTAATGTTTTCATATTTGAGATTTCCTTTTTTTTTAAAATTCGCTGCAAATTTATAAAATTTTATAATACCCGCCTTATGCCTTTTTTAAAAAACGTTAATTTGAGCGAAATTTTATAAAAACTATTGGCAGTGAAAACCTAATTTTCTAATTTTGCGTATCAAAAATTTTTAGTGACATGACACAAGTTGTTGATATTAAAGAATTAAACGAAAAAATTAAACAGGAAAGTTCCTTCATTGACCTCGTTACAATGGAAATGGGAAAAGTAATTGTAGGTCAAAAACAACTCACCGAGGGACTTTTAATCGGACTTTTAAGCAACGGACACGTACTTTTGGAAGGCGTGCCGGGTTTGGCTAAAACCTTAGCAATCAAAACGTTGTCTCAAATTGTAGAGTCTAAATTCAACCGAATTCAATTTACGCCGGATTTGCTTCCTGCCGACCTTTTGGGTACGATGATTTATTCGCAGAAAAACGAAGAATTTGTCGTAAAAAAAGGTCCCGTATTTGCAAACTTTATCTTGGCGGACGAAATTAACCGAAGCCCCGCAAAGGTTCAGAGTGCGCTTTTGGAGGCTATGCAAGAGCATCAGGTAACAATCGGCGAAGAAACTTTCAAACTTGACGATCCGTTTTTGGTTTTAGCAACGCAAAACCCTATTGAGCAAGAAGGTACTTATCCGTTACCTGAGGCGCAAGTAGACCGTTTTATGCTCAAAATCATTGTTTCATATCCCAAAAAAGAAGAAGAGAAACTCATTATCCGTCAGAATATTACGGGCGAATTTCCCAAAGCAAACCAAATTCTCAAAGCCTCTGACATTGTTCACGCAAGAGAAGTGGTTAAGGAAGTCTACATTGACGAAAAAATTGAGCAATATATTG
>JAEEXW010000435.1 GCA_016287995.1 Bacteroidales bacterium | reverse complement strand
ACGGCGGAAATGTATTGGCAATTTCTTCATTAACAGGACGTTGCGTAATAAGTATGTCGGCATTTTGTCAAGAACTTGTGCAGTGCAATCCAAAGATTGAAATTCGTGAACAATCGTCGCGCTTTACTCTCGACGGTGTGGTGCCATCTGACAAGCAAAACCCTGTAAAACACACATTTACAAAGTCGAAACCGCGTTACGAGGCAAATATGAAAAATTTCGCCGGCGATGATGATTTGCGCAAAAATGTGATTTCGCGTGTGTTTACCTCTACCGACGGACTTAAAGCCAATCCACATCATATTGCATCCAACCTTTTGCACCTTTACACCTCGCTGCCCAACATTGCTCATGATGGTATGATGGACGGCATTGTTGCTGATAATGAGTTGATTAACACTTGGGAACGTTCAAATCTCGGCTCGTATTCGTGGGTGTTTAGTCTTCAATCAGAGGCAGTTCCCATTTTGCGCGATATTATCACCAAAACCGATGCGGTACTCTCCGGCAAAAGCGACCACATTGCCGACCTGCGTTTTGGTCACGATTCGTTCATAGGTCCGCTCACCGTTTTGATGGGTCTCAACGGAGCCGACCTTGACCCCGAAAATCCCTCGGAAGTAAAAAACTGTTACCAGAATTTTGAAACCTGCATGGCGTGCAATATTCAATTAGTGTTTTACCGCAGCGGAAAACCATCCGACGGAGTATTAGTTAAATGTCTACTCAATGGCAAAGAAGCAAAATTACCAGTTGAAACACAGATGTTTCCGTATTATAAGTGGGATGATGTGAAGAGGGTGTATGAAAAGCGATGTGAGAGTGTGAAATAATTAAAACAATAATATCACTAATTATGTTATCATTTGAATCAGATTACAACAACGGAGCGCATCCGTTGATTTTAAAAAAGTTGGTAGAAACCAATGATTTACAAAGTCTTACATACGGTTTTGACCAGTGGTCGGAATCGGCAAGGGAGAAAATCCGAATTGCAACAGAATGTCCCAATGCATCGGTATTTTTCTTGAACGGCGGAACTCAAACCAATATGACCGTAATTGACGGTTGTTTACAGTCTTACGAGGCTGTTATTGCTGTGGAAACCGGTCATATCAACGTTCACGAGTCAAGCGCAATCGAGTTTACGGGGCACAAGGTCATTGCCCTGCCGCATCACAGCGGCAAAATGTCGGCTGAAGATCTTGAACGTTTTATGCAGTTGTTTGAAGCGGATTCAAGCCGCGAACATCTGGCTATTCCGGGTATGGTTTACATTACTTTTCCCACTGAACTCGGTACGGTTTACACCAAAAAAGAAATTGAGGACATTTACAATATATGCAAGCGTTACGATTTGATGCTTTTTGTTGACGGTGCTCGTCTTGGGTACGGTTTAATGGTTGATAATTCGGGAGTTACGTTGCCGTGGTTGTCGCAGCATTGTGATGTTTTTTACATCGGCGGCACAAAAGTAGGCGCACTTTGTGGCGAAGCGGTAGTTTTCCCACGTGGCAACGCGCCAAAACATTTTTTCAATATCATCAAACGCCACGGCGCACTTTCGGCAAAAGGCCGCACAATAGGTATTCAGTTCGATACGCTTTTTTCCGACAATCTCTATTTCAACATTGCAAAACACGCAATTACATTGGCAATGCGGTTGAAAAAGACACTTCAAAACAAAGGTTATAAGTTTTTTATCGATTCGCCCACAAATCAACAGTTTGTGGTTTTGCCAAACGATAAGATTCAGCAACTCAGCGAAAAAGTGGAGTTCACAATTTGGGAACCATTTGACGAAAAATCGAAAGTTTGCCGCTTTGTTACAAGTTGGGCTACAACTAAGGAGCAAATGAAGGAATTGGAGATGTTGTTGTGAATTTCACCCCAAAAAATTTGCTTTACGCCAAAAGATTTCGTACTTTTGGCGTAAATTAAAAAATTATGTCAAAAACGATTAAATCCATAATATGTCCCCAGTGTCATGCTCCGGAGGCAGAAAAACTTTCAAACGGCAACTATAAGTGTGCGTATTGCGGTTGTACGTTTTTTGTTGACGATGGCACGCCAAATGTCAGTATCAATCAAAATATCAACATTAATATCAACAATACATTCGAGTCTGCGCAAAGTTATAACGAAAGAAGTTATAATGAAAACATTTACAGCGAAAACAAAAAAAAATACAAACAGTCTTTGCGTACTGTTTTTCGTAACATCATAGCACTAAGTTTGATTTTTACGTTTTTTTATGTCAGATCAAGTTGTTCAAAACAACATATTGACGAAGCACAAGCGGGAACATTGTCTCAAAACCTTATGGGAGAAAAAGTCATTGACTCAAAATTGGCAGTCTGCAAAGGCCGTCCGGCATTTTTGACAATAACCAAAGACAATTACGGCTCATCGAAACATTTAAAAGTCATTTTTGCGGAAAATTTTGACACGGTTTCAGTAAATGCGCCACACAGATTGGAAGAAACTTTGCCGGGAAAATTTTTGCCTGGCGGCGGCGGTTGGTATGCTTTGACAAGCGGCAACAGAATTTATCATTTTGATTATCAAGACCTTTGTTTCAATGACATAACTGATTCCGTTGCAGGCATTGAACAGAAATTGCAAAAAGCGGGTATTTCAAAAATTCTGTGGACAAAAATTAACGATGAAATAGTTTTTTCGATAACCTCCGCTGACGGAAAAGAATATTTCTATCATCCTTCCTCT
>JAEEXW010000026.1 GCA_016287995.1 Bacteroidales bacterium | reverse complement strand
TTTGCGGTGATGTTGATGTCAACGTGTTGCCGCAAGATGTACACGTCGTGAAAATTTCCGCCAAGCACCGCACCAACCTCGACGCACTGTTTGCAAAGATTTCGCAACTCGGTGCGGCGGATTACAATCAGGACGAGGTAATCCTGACCAACGTCCGCCACTACACGATTTTTGCGGAGGCGTTGTCGTCAATCCAACGCGCCGAAACCGCCTTAAATTCAGGACTTTCAGGCGAATTTGTATCGCAAGACATCCGCGACGCCCTGCGCTCATTTGCCGAAATCACCGGCGACGAAATCACGACCGACGAGGTATTGGGGAATATTTTTAAGAACTTTTGCATCGGCAAATAATTTTATTACATTACCCTATAAATAGACTACGATAAAACAATGAATCAACTATAAATATTTAAAAATCAATCATTTGCGCCAAAGATAAGTATTGTATATATCAATCATTATTTGTTTATTTGTGATGCGGTTTTGTTGCGGCAAAAATTAGTGCAACAAAACTGCAACAACAGAGCAACAAATTAAAAATCAACGATATATGGCAAATACTAACGAAACGGTACATCTTAGAAAACGACAGCGAACACACGGCGGATATTCGCTGTACCTCGATATTTACGCCAACGGAAGGCGCAACTATGAATACCTCAAACTCTATCTTGTACCTGAAAACACACGCGCCGACAAAACCAAAAATCAGGAAACAATGCGCCTCGCCGAAGCCGTCAAAGCACAGCGCATCGTCGAAATCCAAAACGGACGATTCGGATTCGACACGCCCAAAATGTCAAAAATAAACCTCTTTGCCTATTGGGACGAGGTGATGGAACGCCGCAAAAAGGCGGATTCCACAGGCAACTATGGTAACTGGTACAGCGCAAAAACTCACCTCTTGAAGTATGCCGGGACTGGCGATGTGAAGATGGCGGACATTGACAAAAAATTCTGCCAAGGATTCAAAGACTATCTCAGGACTACCGAAACAAAATCGGGCAAACCGCTGAGCCAAAATTCACGTAACTCGTATTTCATCAAGTTTCGTGTTTTTATGCAGACAGCATTGGACGAGGGCATCATCAACATCAACCCGTGTGCCGGCATCAAGCCCGACAAACAGAGCGAAGAAAAACGCGAATACCTGACAATCGACGAACTCAAAACACTGTCGCAAACACCGTGCGACAAAGACGTTTTGCGCCGTGCCTTCTTGTTTTCGTGCCTTACAGGGCTGAGGTGGAGCGATGTCAACAAACTCACTTGGAGCGATGTGAGGGAGCAAGACGGATTCAAGCGCATCATATTCCGTCAGAAGAAAACCCAAAATCTTGAATACCTCGACATCAACCCACAGGCAGCCGCACTGATGGGCGACCGCAAAGATGATTCCGTCCGTGTTTTCCGTGGTCTTAAATATTCTATGCAGATGAACATAGAACTTCAACGTTGGTGCTTGACTGCGGGCATCTCTAAGAAAATCACTTTTCACTGCGCCCGTCATACCTTTGCGGTAATGATGCTGACATTAGGCACAGAGATTTACACGGTTCAGAAATTGTTGGGACACCGGGAATTGAAGACCACGCAAATCTACGCCGACATCCTCGACAAGAAGAAACAGGATGCCGTAACTCAAATACCGCAAGTGCTATAACACATCAAAAAAAAGGATGCGGCAAAATCGCCCAAAAGTTTTTTTATTGTCATTTCCATATCTTTGATATACTCTAAGTTGGTTAGCAAAAAAGGGAAACGGCGTTTGTCGTTTCCCTTTTTGTATTCAGTAATGGTGTTGCGCTTACTTGCTGTGGATTGTCTGCAACAAATTGTGGATGTCGTTGTCGAACTTCTCGGCATCCACCACGCCGCCACAATAGGCGTAACGGTAGGCAAGTTCTTTCAATCCTTCCTTGTTGATGAACCAAGTGCGCTGTCCTCCGAAAATGCAGGTGGGGTTGCGAAGCCTTTTTTTGTTGCCTTCGCTTACGTAGTGTGTCATTCGTATCGACGACACCACGCCAAACACTTTGGCTATCTCCTTTGCGTAAAACAGCGGATTGTCGGGAGTGCCGAACACGGTAACAGGACTGCCCATCAATTCTGATTTGCCCAAAATCCTGACTTCGCCTGACTGAATCGGCAGCATCTCCTTGGTCTGTTTCTCCGGATGGTAGTATTTTTCGAGGAGTGTCAGCAAGTGGTCAACGCGGTTGTTGAGGGTGTCTATCAAGTTGTCCTTGAACTCTATTTGACTGTCTTTGAATTGGAGCAAGTCCATCAATGATTCAACATAATCAGAATTGACGTTGTTCCTGACTTCTGACGTGGCGTAAAATCCTTGCTGACGGATTTCTTTCAGAATCTTTTTCACGCCCTTCTTGAACTCTTTGGCTACCGGCTTGCGGCTCTGCATCAGGACTTCATAAAGTCCATACTCGGTTAAGAACCAACATTTTTGTTTGCCGCCAAGGGTGTAAACATTGTTTACTACCTTTTCATCGTTGTCAACTGACTGCAACATCATTCGAGAATTGGTGTGTTCCAACAATTCTGAAACTTCCTTTGCAAGGAATAGCGGCGTTGCTACCGTACCAAATACGGTTAGAGTTTTGCCGAGAAACTCGGTCTTTCTTAGTACCGCGATTGTTGACGTTTTCGCGGTATTTTCTGTAACTTTATTTGACATATTGTTTATAATTTAAGGCAAAAAAAATAAGCGTCTGCCTACCCGCTGTCAATACCAGTTACAAAGGTACGTGCATACCATTACAATACGCACACGGGGGCAAACGCCCAAAATCTTTATGTTGTAACTTTTATTGACACTGCAAAGATAGGGCAAATATTTGAGATTGCAAAATTTATTTTTGATTTTTAATTGTTAAAAAATTTGCAAATCCCGATAATGATTTATATATTTGCGGTTGATAATAGGTTTTCCATACAGCGTAGGTTGTAATACTACAAACGCCAACGTTTTTTGTAGTTCCTATTATAAATCAATGTTCGTTGGATAGGGAACAGGTCTATCTGTAAAATTGATTCCACGCTTGACCTTAGGACAATAACGAACATTTTTTATTTAAAATGTTTGTAACAAGTTGTTAAAGCGTCCGTGTAATAATCTACTACTTTTACAAGCGGACAATTATCCTCCGTGCAACTTCCTGCCACTCATACATTTTCCGTCTTTGTGATAACGACAGACGGTTTTTAGCGTTTCAAATTCAATAGTCATTTCTTTTTCGGTTTTAAATCGTCAAATTTTATCACTTCATCAAAGAACCAGCCTCGGCGCGTGGGTTTTCCGTCCGCCAAACGGCGGTTGATTGTACGGATTGAAATCTTCAAACGCAAAGCACATTCCGCCTTAGTCAAAATAATGGTCTCCAATCCTTTGAAAATTATTAGTTGACAGTTCATAATTCATTATTTTTAGAAGGTAAATATAAGGCAAAAAGTTTTGTCAAAGGGAATTTCGCACAAAACGGAGATTATTTTTAAAAAGAAAAAAAATAAAAAATGCTTTTAAAAAATGTAGGTTTCAACCTACATAACTTTGTAAGTGATTGTATTTCAAAGAATAAGGCTAAAAACAGCGACCTACATAAAAACATACACGATTTTTAAATTATTGATTTTCAAAGAATTATAAATGCCTTTATGTAGGTCTTATGTAGGTTATTTTGTCGGTTGACCTACATAAAACCTACAAACCTACATAGAACCTACATAAAACCTACATAAAAACTACATATATAATATATTATAAATCAATAAGTTAAGTATCAAAAATACCCCTATGTAGGTCGAAAACAGTCTGAAACAAAAATTTTAAAAAAAAATATTATGTTAACTAAAAATGTAATATATTGATTTTGAAGTAGTTACAAAATCAATATTTTTTTTTAATCGGGGAAGACGATTCTTTCCAGCATTTTGTTTTGATTCATACGAGAAGTGTGAATATATTTCATAGTCGTTTTTATATCGCTGTGCATCATATATTGCTGAACCAAATACGGCGCAATGTCGAGTTCCGCCATAAGCGTACCGAAAGTATGCCGGGACAGATGAAATGTAAGGTTTGAAACATCAAACTTCATTATTTGATGTATGATTTTTAAATTGCGGTTTACGCATTGGTCGGTTACAAGGTCGGGGAAAATTGTTTCCCGGAACCGGCTTTCGTATTTCGCAAAAATTTTCAATACCTTGCCGTTAAAAAGACGGTGCAGAGGTATGTTTGCTTTCCATTTTTTGGTCTTCTTTTCCTGAATCCGTAGATATGTTCCGCCGTCATCAGGATTATAAATTATGTTTTCTTTTTTGAGGTTGATTAAGTCTGAAAATCTCAGCCCGGTATAACACCCGGTTAAAAAGAGGTCGCGGTAATAGTCCAAATTTTTATCCACGAAATCAATAGTTTCAAGTTGTTTGAGTTGTGTAAACGTGAGATTTTCACGCGGTTTGCTTACGGCTTTTATGTTTTTGATTCTACGTGTGGCGATTGGTTCAATGATTTTGTCATCGGCACAGGCATTGGTCAATGTTTTAAGCGCACGTAGATATTTGCTTTTGGTTGCGTCAGACAAATCTTTGCGCTTTCTTAAAAGGTGTTCGCGAAAATCGTTTATAAATTTAAGATTTACGGCTTTAAAAGGGATATTAACGCCTTGAAATTTAATAAGTTCGTCAATTACATTACGGTAATAACTATATTGTGAATATCCGTTGTCGCCGATTTCGTAACGTTTTTTAGCCTCTTTTTGGCAGAAGTCAATAAAATTAGCATAGTTTTTTTCTTCGCTGACAATGTTTTCGATAGTGAAAAAATCACCTGTACTTCGCAATTCAATTTCACGATTTTCCCACTTTGATTTGGTATCTTTTAATGCGCGGTTGATTTTTAAGTAGTTTTGGTCTGATTTTCTGACCTCGCATTTTTTATCGTCCCAATCTTTTGGAAAAACGTAAAATTCAGACGAGATATATTTACGGTTGCCGTTGAGAGCAATCGAAAAAGAAATTAATCCTTTGCCCTCTTTATTCAATTTTTTGCTGCGGTTGAATAAAATTTTAATCATTTTTGGAAAATTTTTAGTTATATAATAATAAAAAAATCTATCTTTGTGGTGAGCATTTGGAGAGCAGCCACAAAGAGCATTTTGAGAGCAAAATTAAGGCAGTTTTTTGTTTTTCGCAAATTTTGGAAGTTCCCTTAGGTTAGTAAAAAATCTTTTAACCCACTTAAAATCAGATACATAAAAAAAATAACCGCCCACATGAGCGGTTTTCTTGTCGGAGTGAAGACTTTAAAATTTTTTAATATTAAATATCTTATACTCAACAACTTATAATAACATTCTTTTTATAATGTATCATTATAATATCATATTTTTTGACATTTTTAGGTTTTAGTTGTTAAGTTTTCAAATCCAACGTGTTTCCTGCAAAAATCTTTCAATTCCTGAGGATAGGGTATGTTCCACAAATCGCACAAAAATTTGATTACATCAGGCAGCCGACGGTTCATTTTTTCATCATTACGCAACGGCAACGCTTTTTTCCCTTCCAACGTATTAAACCAAAGTTGCGTCTTCTTTGACCACTCCGATACCAGCAACAACGGAACTCGTAAGTTTTTCCCTAATAGTTTTGCCGATAGTTCATTTAGTATCCTTTTTCTGCGTTCTGATTCAAAAATTTCGTCAGTAATGACGGTTGGCGGCTGAGTTTGAGGCTGCGCTGCCAACTGGATATACTTCCCGCATAATTCAACGGCTTTGCCGACTTCCGACAAACTTATTTGTTTGTTATCGTCCATTTTTACTGTTTTTTAGTCTCCTGTATATAGTTTTCCTATTTCCATATACTCTTTATGGGCATCTGATAATGCACAAAAGAGTTTCCATGCGTTTTTCATTTCGTCAACATTGTAAACCTCAGCACAACGCCTTTTTATTTCTGCGTCGAGTTTGGCTTCAAGTTGTTTTGACTTGATAAGTTTTGCCTGTTTTTCCGCGCTTTTGGTCTTGTCTGCGTAATACGCTTTTTGCGCCGCGCGGGTTTTCGCTACAAGACAGAAAAATGTTATATCGTTCATAATTGCTATTGGTCATTATCCGTCCTCAGCGGGTCGAATGTAAAACGCTTGAAATAATCGTATGTAATTTCTATGTCTCTGATATTTTGTTTCAATTCAAGACATTTTTTTTGCAGATTTTTGTAATTGTCGTCCGCTATTATTATCTTACAGGATTCCAATTCGTCCAACTTCGCTTTGTATTTTTGATATTTCTTTTTACGTTTGTCGTATTCGGGCTTTATGAACGACATTAAATGCCGAATTTCATACTTTTCAAACACCAAAACTTCTCTGTCATTCCAATTTTGCTTTACCATTTTTTACCTCCTTGTTATTGATTAGTTCAGGATTGATTAGTTCAGGGAACATAAACGCACCTATTACAAACAATACTGCTGTATATTCGTCAGGCGGTTCTTTTCCCGTTTTTTCTTTATATTCCGCATTAAAATCGCGGATTTCTTTGAGTATACTTTTCATAAATTTTACAGATTAAACATCATTCCATTCAATTTGTTAATCAAATCCATGAAATTTTCCGCTTCAACGTATTTTGCAACTAAGCATTTGCCGCCGCGAAACACTTTTACGCGGAATTTCGCTTTGTCCGTCCGCGTAAGATAAACAGACGTTATTTCAAACGTTTCAGGGTTTTGAAATTTGAAACGCAAATCACGCAAATATTTTGTCGCGAAAAATACGTCTTTTGCCGGGACTGGTAAGTCCCAGTGTGTTAATAATTTTTCCATTTTGTATCCTCCTTTTTTTTAAAAACTTACTCCTAATTTTTTCTTTAATTCCTGATAGTTCAGGATAATAGATGATGTTGGATTTGTCCAACTGCGCTTGTCGCCAAGGTCATCACCCTCCGAAAGATACCGCACGTCCTTTTTGCAGACAAAATATTCAGAGTGTATAATCTCCTCCGAAATTTCCTGCTGGGACTTCGCACGGTTGCCCGCCTCCTTCGCATACGGAACATAGAGCCGCCCAAGCCGCAACGCCACAAACTCATCGTATAACGTCTTACCGTCGCGGGTGTCGTTCAATAGTTTCAAGTCTTGACCTTTTTTAATCGTACCACGGTCGTAAAGAACCTGAATAATATTCCAAAATTCAAGTGTTACATTTGTCTCTTCCAACAAATTAAACTGCTCTTGAATGTTTTTCGCTGCCATTAAGCCTAATTCTTCCATGAAATCAAGATTTACCATGCGGATTTTCTTTTCGTCCAAAAGAATCATCGCCGGAGCCAAAATGCCCGCCATATTATCAAGGAAACGGGTGTCAATGCCCGGCAGACGATTGAAAAAATACTCAAACAGAGTGTCATACATTCCTTTGAAACGTTCCTCAATTAACTTGCGATATTTTAAGAGTTCCGCACAAATGCAGGACAATCCTCCGCGCTCTATTTCAATAAGTTTTTTGAAAGCCTCGCGCTGCTGTGGCGTTTTACTCGTTTCGTTTGCCTGAACCAAAATCGTCCTCGTGAAAAAAATTTCGTTTTCGGGCAGATAGTTGGATGTCAAAACCAATGACGACTGTACATCAACACTATCAACTTTGTTATCGTTACTGAAACTCGCCTTCTGATAGCCCGCACCGTCGTACATACTTTGCAACATACCTTGAACGTTGCCGACAATGTCGTTGTGGTACTCGTCAAGCCAAACCATTGAGTTAGATTTTTGATTTAACATTCGCGCCATAGATTTGGGCGTGTTTTGGTTGCCTTTTAGAGATACTTCCTTTTGCGGTTTTCCAAAAACAGCCGTTAAGTTACGGATTATTGACGACTTACCCGAACCGCGCACACCTTTGACATACAGAATCGGCATAAACTTCAATTCGTCAAAAAGTATATCACGGAAAATACTTGCTATCATAAAACACGTCGGCAAAATGCAATAATGTTTATGAGCGTCTAAAAGCAACTGAAACCATTTATTGAAAGTCATTTCACTATTTTCAAAATACTGAAAACTATCCGCTACATCGTCTTTTGCTATGCCGCCTGTAATGCTATCAACATACGGCATAAAAAAAGATTTATCGCCGGATTTTACAAGACCAAACTCGTCAGGCTTTAAAACCTCGCCGTCCTTGATGGCAACGTTGGAGAAAAAATAAGCGTGTGCATCGTTGTTCCAACCGAGTTTTTCGACATAAATGCTGTCATCATCGGCGGGCATAGCCTCCAAAATTTCATTCAAAGCCTCGTCCTTGCCTTTGAACATACGTTTTTTCTTATACAGTGCGCTGCGGAACTTTGCCGCCGAAGAAAAATCCTTGTTGGAAAGTTTTATGTACAGCGGTTCGTCAAGTTCCAAATCTTTGTCGTTGCCGATTTGAACAATACGGAAAACCTCGTCTTTACTGTCGTATATTGTGTGCCGGATTATAAACGGAAACTGTGCCACTCTGTACCAATCGTATTTGGTTTTGATGAACGTGCCTTCGTTGCTCATTAAAACATTGTCGGTATGAATGTAGCAGCGTTTTATTTCCTCGCTGATTTCGTCTTCGTTTTCCGTGTCGGTCAGTGAATCAAAAATTGCTTTCGCTATATTCGTACTATTTTTGTCTGCCATTTTTTTACTCCTTTTTTAACAGCAAGTCTGCCAAATCTTCTTTGCCGCTGCCGTTTTCAATAAAATCGTTTACTCTGATTTTTAATTCCGGCATTAACCGCTTGATTTTTTCTGTTTGCTCAGCCCATTTGTAATAACCGTCTTTGTCAGGACAAACGATAACCGCCTTCTGAAACTCTTTCAAAAAATTAAGTCTGTGTGCATTGAAGTTGTTGAGACTCAATGTTGCAATCCAATTATATTTTGGAATAAAATACGCGCCGATTATCGCCGTTTTTTCACTTTCAACAAGAACGATAGACTTTCCGGGATAAAGCGTTATTAAATGCTGTCCGAAGTAACACATTTCAGGCTCAAATTTGCGGTCGCGTTTGAGAAACTGCCACATTGCTTTTATCTTGCCTCGTTCCGTTCCATCGCTGCTGAGAATTTTCGTGCGGTGTCCGTCGGGATTGTACCACATAACTT
Organism: Bacteroidales bacterium; assembly: GCA_016287995.1. GTDB lineage: Bacteria > Bacteroidota > Bacteroidia > Bacteroidales > UBA3824 > UBA3824. The sequence continues at coordinate 5,714 of JAEEXW010000026.1, read as the reverse complement.
TGCCACGATGTATGCGGAACTGTTCGTCAATTTGCCAAAAGATTATGCCGCCATCAATGCTGCCGACACAATAATCCCTCAATATGTTTTTTAGTCGATGAACGTCAAGTGCGCAGTATGTTAAAAGATACTTGCAAAGATTGTTGTCAAGTTTATTCGCAATGTAGTTTGCTACATCTTGCCGCGTATAATACACAGGTTCAACCTTTTCAATTTTAATCGGCTCAAAGGCGGAATTGTCGATTTTGCCGGACGGGTAGCGGCTATAACCGCACTCTTTTTTGTGGTCGCAAACACCGTATTCGGGTCCGGCTGGACGGTTTTCGCTGTCAATGTACAGAGAAAAACAGTGCTGCCGTTTGCAGTTTGGACAAGTTGTCCGAGAACTGCGCCCTGCGTATGGTGTCAAGTGGTATTTGTACTTCGTTTTTTCCATTGTTGTAAGTTGTTTTTTTTAAACTACGGACGCGCTGCTCAATTCACGTCCGTAGTCAAAGGTTTGTTTTAAAACAAGTCAAAGAAACTTTTTCCTTTGTTTTCGTTCATAGTCTTAAAAATAATCTCCTGACCCGCTTTTAACGTATCCGTATTTTTACGGACGGCACGGAGTTCGTTTTTAAGACTGTCGCAGTTGCGCAAAACGCTGTCAATCTGCTGTTTCAAACGTTTGTGAGTTTGTTCAAACTCTTCTTTGCTAACAGTTTTTTCTGACACTACGAATGTACCGTACAGATAAAAAACTAATGCTATGCTGATAAGTATTAATAAGCCGTTTTTCATTTCATTACCTCCTTTTTGTGCCGCCGAATACGGCGGCGGACTTTACATTGGTAGCAGGTATTTGTAAAGAGTGTCCGAACTTATAGACCAAGAGTTTCCCCAGTGCAAGGAAAAAGGTGTTGTCTGAAAATCCGCAAATTTCGCGGTATCCAAATACTGGCGGATAAGTGGATTCTTGTGTTCTTCCAAATATTTACGGAATGATACCGTACCTTTTTCGCCGTTATCAAACCAAAACATTATTAAATAACCGTCTAAATATTCGGCTCTTTCTATCTTTACCATACTTTTAAAACAGTGTTAATTGTGATTGAATATTTGTTTTGACCGTTTCCGTGCTGTCTTGCCACCATGCAACGCCGCAAAGGACAAGAACTAAGCACAAAGTAAATATTAAAGCGTTTTTCATTTTGTTTCCTCCTTCATTTTATAACGGTAAGTTATCACTGCTGTTCCAAGTTGTGTGCAATATACATTTGCATCGAGGGGGAGGGGGTACTTCTGCAACAAACCTTTCGCCATTGTAGATTCGTGCAGCACCTCTATTGAAGTAATATTTACTCGCTTCTATTACCTCCTTGTCGTTCTCTGCATAGATTAGTCCATACACATCACCATTGCTAAATTCGATTTTATATTCTTTATTTAATGCGTTTTCCTCGTCGGAGACTTGATTTAAAAACTTGTCAGCCCAAAATCTTAAACCGTCTTTGATGCTTGACTTTTCGTATAAAACTCCTTCGACGTATAAATTATCAAAAATGGTTTTTCTCCCATGTCTGCATTTTTTAAACAAGGCTGAAAAAGATTGCTTTCCGCCATTGGCATTAACAGTCATTTCTTCAATATTCTCGTCTCTAAAACGACTGTACTCCGTCTGCAAATACCAACCTAAGTCAAAGTCAGATTGTTTGACTATACTGATTTCGTGCAGTTCATTTTGCGCAGACATTGTTTTTGTCGTTATTGTAATATCAATTCTTTTCATTTTGTTTCCTCCTCCACTTTAAAACGGTTTGCGAAACCCGGTTTTGAATTGTTTTTGTTTTCTCTTTTGGCTATCTGAAATTGAAGCCTCTTGATTTGCTCGGCGCGTTCCTTTGAAATCTCAATTTTTTCGCCGTCGAAAATCATATAATATTTCTTTGTCATTTTTTTACGTTTTTAATTGTTAAACAAACAGGTTACCTGAGGTCGCCGTACAATGCAAAATTTGCGATTAGTTCGTAGACACGGGTGGCATCTTCCGGCTTGAAGTACATCTTGGCGAAGAACTGCATATTGTTGTAGTTTTCGCGGGTGTAGTAGGTGCCGTTTTTGGCGGCGGCTTGGAACTGGGCGCACTCTTGGGCAAGGCTGCGGGAATCGACTTTGATGTCGAGACGGGGCGCGTCGTGCCGCTTGGGGTTGTAGAAATATTCTGTTACAAATTCAAATGCTGTCATTTTTTTACGTTTTTAATTGTTAAACTTGTCTGAACACAAACCCGATTTTTGCCGCGCTGCGTTCCATTTCCTCACTTCTGACCGTTTCAGGCGTTATGTACACCGCCATAGAACCGCGTTTTATTACATAGCCTTTCGCCCTAAGAATATATCTCCGGCTGATAAGAACTTTGTTTTTGTCTTGGTCAAACTCTTTCGGCAAACGGAAATTTGTTTTTTGTTCCAAACCCAACGACACGCGGCTAATCTCCATTGCGCGGGCCTTTTTCCAAGTTTCCGCCCGTTTGCGCTGAATTTCCGCCTGTCTTTCCGCAGAAAGTTGCCAAATACGGTTTTCGCCTTTCTTAAAACGGCTTTTCATTCCGTTGCGGAGTACTTGTTCACGCCTTTGCTGCCGTTTTTCCGGCGGTTCTGCCGCAATAGCAGCCACCGCTTTGATTCTGTTTTCCGCCCGACATTTGCGCATAAACTGCGGTGTCTTTTCAAGTCCGAGTTTTTTCGCAACACGGTTTAAAGTTCTGACACAGATTCCGAGCCGTGCCGCAATGTCCGCATTTTTCGTGTGCTTGAAATGCCGTACAAGCCATTGCGTTTGCTTTTCTGTTAATTCAATCTTGTCCATACATTCTACGTTTAAAAATGATAAATAACTCCTTGAATCTTATTCAAAACCAAGAATGTTACATATTCACCGTATCCGGTTTTCATAGGTGTACATATCGAAATCATACCGTCGTGGGTTTGTGTTTTCAATATTTCAATAGGTTTTAACCTTTTCCCGGTAATGTATTCTTTTTGATATTTTTTTATGTCCTCTAAAAGGTTATCTATTTCGTCTTCCGGTATGGTGTGAAAATCAAAATGTTTAACATAATCATCAATGATTTCCCCAATTTTGGGAAGATAACTTAATGAGGGATAGTTATAACGGATTATCCAAGTGTTAAGTGTATTCATCTAAAACAATGTTAATTGGTTTAATACTTTATTTTTCTCTATTGCCGACGTTGAAATGGTTTCAACTGGCTGCGGGGGAAGTTGCTTTTTCGGGGCTGCTTGACCTTTGCGCTTTGCCGCAGGTTTTTCCGCCGTAACGGAATTTTCCGCCGAAGGTGTCTCCGATGTCGGCTGTATTGGTTTCAAGTTTTTCAACATAAAGGCAATTACAATAATATACGCCGTATAAAAACCATAAAACACCGCCGAAATCAGCACAAAATTCTGTTGGTCAATGTTTATGCGAAGATAAACCGCTAAACCGTCCAACACCGCAAAAACCAAGACCGGGAACAACTTTCTAAGCGCAAAAACGCTTACTGTTGTCATTACTGAGTAAGATAGCGCGAACGCCGTCAAGACTACTTTGTCAAACGTTGTTATGCCGTTTTGCGCACATTCTTTTGCCGCTATCAGCAACTCACTGTTGGAATAAAACAGGTGCGCGGCAAGCGTGAAAAGAATAATTTTCAATTCGATTGATAATGCTTTCATTTTACGTTTCTGTTTATAAGGTTGATAATTTCATCTTTTGACATTCCGGCTGAGGCGCGTTCCAACGCTTTACGTCCACCCGGATAAATCTTTTTGCCCGTCGAATGTTCCCATTCCCGGATTGCAATATCGAGCGCGGACTCGTTTTCAGAAAAAGCCGCCGAAATGACTTCTGATTTTTCCGCCGCCGGATTCTGCTTTTGCGTAATGCTGTTGTAAGCGTTTGTACCGATAACCGCTCCAAAAACCGCAAAAACCACAATCGTAAGCACTTTCCACTTGGGAACTCTGAGGCAGACATTGGCAGCCGTGTAAATCTTTGCCAAGTCGTCGCGGGTTACAGGAAAACCTTTTTTGTTTACCGCCGTTGTAAGGTCGATAGGGGCGCGGCTCAAAGGCAAATCTTCAATACTGCTGTAAGCGTTGCTTGTACTAAGACGTACAAACTTTCTGCTAACCAATAATTTAACTACGTCGGAATATTCTTTGAATACTGAATAATGAGTTTCGATAGGACGTTTTGAGGAACGCGCAATATCGGTTTTATTTCTGTCCTGACGTTGTACGGACACTGTTTGAACGTTGTCCGTACATTGTCCGTACACTGTTTCAACATTGTCCGAATCTTGTTCCAACTCTGTTTCAACATTGTCCGTACCGTCATCATAAACAATCTTTGTCGCGTTCTCCTCTCCCTCAATAGAGTAGAGGGTAGCCTCTTTTTTCATTTTCCTAATATCCATAACTTAAATTTTTCAAGGTTTAACTCCGGACATTGCGTATTGTTGTTAGGCAACTCACAATGTCCCACAATGTTACGTTTATCTATGTGATAAACAAGTTTAAGAGTGTTGACAAGTAGAATTAAGTTTATTTGTGTCCTTAAATCGTGCTTATCCTCGGAGTGTATGCAAATACTTACAGCGTTGCAGTTGAAATATTTGGCGTGTGCGGTGCAAGCGTCGAGTTCGTGAAGTTGGTAGATTTTGCCGTTTTTCAGATAAAAATTGTACCCGAATCCGCTCTCCCAACCGTTGACTTCCTTGTGATAATCCTGAATCTCTTTGACTGAAACAGGACGGTTTACCGCGTCGTGATGAATGACAATCCAAACCGTTGAACTTCGGTAAGTTTCCGAATCAACAAAAATGCCCGTTAAATCGCGGTAAGTCAAAAGAACCCCCGCTAACAAAACTGTTGCTGTTACGCAAACAGTTTTGAACAGAACTCGAACAATTTTTCCCATTCTCCGCTTTTGATTAACCAAAACAACATGAAACCGAAAACGAACAATGCCGCAAATCCGAAAATTTTTCTACCGAAACTTTCCAAAAAGACTTTTAAAACCGCTTTTAGAAGCCACAGTATAAAATCCGTAACGGAAAACACCACTGCCAACGGAAAGATAAGAAACACTATGCAAAGTGTTTTTTGCCAAGTGTAGCCCCTAAGTTTCCACCGCGTCAGAAGGGACATACAAGGGTGGTCGGGGTCGCGTATGGCGTTTTGAGGCACACCGGGGTCGTCGATAACCGTCTCGGTGTAAATAAATTCTTTTGCCATTTTTAGATTGATTTTTTTAAAGTTTGTGTCTGCCGTTTTTTACTTCAATGTTTCCTTTATCATTTGGGTTGTAATGTCGATTGCTTCTATACGGTTGCGCTCCGGCGCGTATTGGATTTTTAACTCAGTATCGAGCCATTTAAACGCTTCGTTGAAAAAATCTTTGACAACGTCTTTGTCATTCGGTATTGTGTCGGCGTTGGTGAACCAGTGTTTCAAAGTATTGCCTGTAATGTCTTTTGCATAAAATTTTTGGGCGACACTATCGCAGAACTTTGTCCGGCTGCCTGTTTTCAACAAACTGTACAATTTGTTTAAGTATCCGTGAATCGTCTTAATCTCTTCTGTACTCATTTTTCAACCGTTACAATTTTTAGGTGAGAAAAAAGCGGCGTGCCGAATAAAAATTGGCTGACAGAAAAAAAACATCTGCAC
>JAEEXW010000025.1 GCA_016287995.1 Bacteroidales bacterium | reverse complement strand
TTTGGATGGAAAATAAGGTATATTTTTCAGTTGTACGGATACGCTAATTCTGTCTTCTTCAAGGATTTGGGTTTCGTCGAAATTCAAACTGTATTCCCTTGCACGCGAATAGCCGTCATAAATTTTGCTGCCGATAGTAAGAGTGCCCGGGTTTATTTTCTTTTTTAAGATTTCTATTTCTGATTCTGCCAAAAAAATTCCGTTATGAATAATTTTCAATTTGTGTTTCCCGGCAGGATAGACAATAGTTTTTGACGATTTGAAGCCGTTAATATAAAACTCCAAATCGTTTATGTCGAAATCGGAGATAAAAAAGTCCGCAATTGCAGCACCGTATTCCAAACTGCTTTTGAAACTATAATTTTGCGCGGTAACATTTTTTGCAACCAAAACAATCAGCAAAAATACCGAAACAATTGTTTTCATAGCAGTTTGTAATTATTATTGAATCGACAAAATGTATTTTTTGATGATTGAAATACCTTTTTCGTTGTCGCCGCCCTGAGGAATTATTATGTCGGCATAACGCTTTGTAGGTTCAATAAACTCTAAGTGCATAGGTTTCAAGACGTTAACATAACGTTCCATCACCATTTCAGCAGTTCTGCCGCGCTCCAAAACGTCGCGTTTGATAATTCTTATCAAACGCTCGTCGGAGTCGGTATCTACAAAAATCTTCAAATCCATTAAATCCCGCAACTCTTTTTTTATCAAAGACATAATGCCCTCAACAATCATCACGGGTTTTGGCTCTATGTGAATAGTCTCTTTTAGACGGTTGGAGATAACATAGGAATATGTCGGCTGCTCCACCGCCTTACCGTTTTTCAGCATGGAAATATGCTCAAACAATAAGTCCCAGTCAAAAGCGTTTGGGTGGTCAAAATTTATTTGCCGCCGCTGCTCCGGTGTCAAATCGTCCGTTTGGTTGTAATACGAATCCAAAGGGATAACTGCTACATTATCAGGCGGCAAGGTTTCCGCAATTTTTTTTACGACGGTAGTTTTGCCGCAGCCTGTACCGCCGGCTATTCCTATTATTATCATTTTTTTTGTTAACTATTCTTCGGGTTCTCTTTCTTGTTCGGGATCCTCAACCTTTTCTTCGTCAGAAAGGTCGGCAGAGAAATTTTCGCCTTTCATCTGAGCCCTTACTTTGTCTTCGATTTCTTTTGAAAGTTCTTTGTTTTCGCCAAGAAGTTGAAGTACAGCATCGCGTCCCTGACCAATTTTGCTGTCGCCGTAACTGAACCATGAACCACTCTTTTTAACGATTCCCAATTCAACCGCCGTGTCAACAAGTTCGCCCGTAAACGAAATACCCGTGCCGAACATCAAGTCGAATTCTGCTTTTTTGAAAGGTGGCGCAACTTTGTTTTTTACAACTTTGACCTTGATTCTGCCGCCGATAATATCTTCGCCGTCTTTTATCTGACCGATTCTGCGAACATCAAGCCTTAAAGACGAATAAAATTTCAAAGCGTTACCGCCGGTTGTGGTTTCGGGGTTGCCGAAAAGAACGCCGATTTTGTCTCTCAACTGGTTGATAAAAATAACGCAAGTGTTTGTTTTTGAAATATTTGCTGTAAGTTTTCTGAGTGCTTGCGACATAAGGCGGGCTTGAAGTCCCATTTTAGAATCGCCCATTTCGCCTTCGATTTCAGCCCTCGGAGTAAGAGCCGCAACAGAGTCGATAACGATAATGTCAAGTGCGCCCGAACGGATAAGCGAATCGGCAATTTCCAAAGCCTGTTCACCGCAATCCGGCTGAGAAATAAGCAGTTGTGAAACGTCAACACCGAGATTTTCAGCGTATGTGCGGTCAAAAGCGTGTTCCGCGTCAATGATAGCCGCAATGCCGCCGAGTTTCTGAGCCTCTGCGATAGCGTGGATTGCAAGGGTAGTTTTACCGGAGGATTCAGGACCGAAAATTTCAATCACTCTGCCTCTCGGATAGCCGCCGATTCCGATTGCAAAATCCAATCCCAACGAACCGGTCGGAATGCAAGGAACATCTTCGGTAACTTTGTCGCCGAGTTTCATAATCGTACCCTTGCCGTAGTCTTTGTCTATTTTGTCAAGCGCAAGTTGCAGTGCTTTAAGGCGTTCTGCCTTAGCATCAACAGGCGCAGCAGTTTCTTTTTTTGCCATTTTCCTTTCATTAAAGTTTATTGCCGCAAACGTAATAATTATTTTTGTTAACGGCAAATTTTTTTACTCTTTTTAGGAAACCGAATTAAAAAGTGCTTCGTCTTCTGCTTGCGATTCCAAAAATCCGACATCGTCTTTTAAATTTGCCTTGTCTAAGGCTGCTGCAACTGCCAAACGGTCGCAACGCTCGTTTTCTTTGGTTTCGTTATGGCCTTTTATCCATATAAATTTTACTTTATGACGGTTATAAACGCTTAAAAACCGTTTCCAAAGGTCAGAATTTTTTTTGCCCTTGAAATTTATTTTCACCCAGCCGAAAACCCAGCCTTTTTCAACACTATTAACAACGTATTGAGAATCAGAATATATTGTAACGTTCATGACGTCTTTTTTTAAGGCTTCAAGCCCTATGATAACGGCAAGAAGTTCCATACGGTTGTTGGTTGTGGATTTAAAACCTTCCGAAATTTCCCTCCTGTGAGGTCCTGAAAGCAAGACAACCCCGTAACCGCCCGGTCCGGGATTGCCGCGTGAAGCACCGTCAGTATAAATTGTTATGTCCATCAAACTTCATTTATTTTAACGGCGCAAAAATAATTGATTTTCGACTTTTATTCAAGTTTTTTTGTTATCTTTGCCGCCGGAATTTTAAAAAAAAGTAAAATTAAGTATATACAATGAAAAGATGTATTAGTAAGGCGTTATTTTTTTCAACCGCCCTCGCCGCTTGTGTCAGTTGTAATCAAGGCGGCACCCCCGTTAACGTATCATCGTCAAACGGTGCAAGTGTTTCTAACGAAATAGCATTCGTTTACATCGATAGTCTTGTAAACGGTTACGACCTTTACAACGACGAGGCTACCAAACTCATGGCAAAAACAAACCAGTACGAGCAGGAACTCCAATCAAAGGGAAAATCTATCGAAAGACGTTTCATGGAACTTCAATCGAATTTTGAGAAAAAACTCGTAACCCCGACACGTGCTCAGGAAATTCAGCAAAATCTTCAAGTTGAGCAACAGAAACTTCTCGAACTCAGGGAAAAACAAGCAATGGAACTTTCTGACGATCAGGCTCAAATTATGAACCGCGTAGGCGACTCGATCAAAACCTACATCAAAGAGTTCAACAAAGTAAAAGGTTATAAAATGATTATGAGTACCCAAGGCAGTTCTACGCTTTTGTATGCAGACCCGAATATGGACGTTACACAGGAAATTCTCAAAGCATTAAACGAGCGTTACAGAAAAGGCGCAGCCGATTCTACCGCAAAATAATTTTTCCCCGTATGGTGGAATTTGTGGGGGCGAAAATTTTTTCGCCCCCACATCATATAAAAAAATAATGCATAATTTTTTCGACACATATTTTTCCCGTTACAATGTTTTAGAACCGCACATTGCGGAAAATCCTGACAAGGATTTAAAAATTGTTGTGGTGATTCCTTGTTACAACGAGCCGGATATTTTGAAACCGTTGAATGCGCTTTTGGAATGTTATCCGACAAAATATCCTGTCGAAATTATTGTCGTTGTTAACGCCAAAGAAAGCAGCAGCAACGAAGTTTTAGCGCAAAACGGTCTGACTATTAAAACAATAAACGAATTTTCCAAACAATTTTCGACAAGGGAAAAGAGGTTTTTCTGTTTTGAAGAAAACAATCTGCCGAAAAAACACGCCGGCGTAGGGTTTGCGCGGAAAATCGGCATGGACGAGGCAGTCAGGCGTTTTCATAGTATAGAAAACGAAGACGGTGTTATCGTAAATTTTGACGCTGACTGCACCTGCCATAAAAACTACCTGAAAGAAATCGAAAATTTTTTTCTCAAAAACAAAAAAGCAGAAGGCGTTTCAATAAGTTTTGAGCACGATATTTTTGACGAAAATTTTCCGAAAGAAAACCGCGAGGCAATTGCAAAATACGAACTTTATATGCGGTATTATATTGCGGCTCAGAGGTTTGCTGGGTTCCCGTATGCTTTTCAAACTGTTGGTTCGGCGTTTGCGGTAAGAGTTAAGCCGTATTGTTTGGAAGGCGGAATGAACCGCCGTCAAGCGGGCGAAGATTTTTATTTTTTACAAAAAATTATTCCGAGGGGAGAGTTTTTTTCATTAAACACCACAAAAGTTTTTCCCTCGATACGGTTTTCGTTGCGAGTGCCTTTTGGAACGGGCGTTTCGATAAGTCAAACGGCTAATTCCGATTACAACGTTTATTGTTTTGAAAGTTTTTTAGTTTTAAAAAGTTTTTTTCTCCGTGGTGAAATTCAGACTATTATGCAAGAATTTTTGGAGAAAAACGGTTATTTTGAGGCGTTAAAAGAGATGAAAGAAAATTCTGCCACTGAAAAAACTTTTTTAAAACGTTTTTTTGTCTGGTTTGACGCTTTCAGGCTTTTGAAGTTCTTAAATTTTTCGCACGAAAGTTATTTTAAGAAAAAAACGGTTGAAAGTCAGGTAGTTGAATTGTTAGCAGCGCAAAACATTCAGCCGCATGGAAGTGATGCAAAAACACTTCTTAAACAATTTAGGGATTTGAAGTTGGACGTATATGATTGTTAGTGTGTTATGGCACTTGTGAAAGTTTAGTTAATATTTTTTTGTCAGCGTTACAAGTTGTGGCTTAAATTTTCCCATTTTTTTTTGTACCTTTGCGCCGCAATGTAAGTAAACTATGTCAGAAAACATAAAAATACCAAAACGCATAGCACAGACGGTGCTGAACTCTTTGAAAGGCGGTGTTGTGCCGCGTATCGGTCTGCCGTATATCACTGTCGGACGCAAAAATGAAATTGAAGCCCTCCTTCACGATGTTGACATTATCCAAGAAGGCGGTGCGTCATGCCGTTTTATTGTCGGGCGTTACGGCTCCGGCAAAAGTTTTCTTTTGCAGACAATCCGCAACTATGTCATGGACAAAGGTTTCATCGTTGTTGACGCCGACCTTTCGCCGGAACGCCGTCTGCAAGGCACTCGCGGTCAAGGGCTTGCAACCTACCGCGAACTCATCTCCAACCTCGCGACAAAAACTCGTCCCGAAGGCGGTGCGCTTACCCTCGTGCTTGACCGCTGGATCAACGCCGTTCAGACTGAGGCAGTGCAGGCATTGGGCGGCAATGCCGACGACAAAACATTGGCACAGGAAACCGACAAAAAAATCTACGCCGTAACCTCTTCTTTGCAGGATATGGTTCACGGTTTTGAATTTTCGCGCCTGCTGTCAGCATATTACCACGCCTATCTTGACGGCGACGACATTACAAAGGCAAAAGTTGTCCGCTGGTTTCGCGGCGAATATTCTCTGAAAAAAGAGGCAAAAGAAGAACTCGGTGTCAACATAATAATTTCTGACGACGACTGGTACGAATATTTGAAACTTTTTGCGGTGTTTTTCAGGCTTGCGGGTTACGCGGGCATGATGATAATGATTGACGAATTAGTCAACATTTACAAAGTTCCGAACTCTATAACACGTCAGTACAATTATGAAAAAATACTGACGATGTACAACGATGCTTTGCAGGGCAAGGCAAAATATTTGGGCATAATCATGGGCGCGACACCGCAGGCTGTTGAAGACCGGCACAGAGGCGTTTTCAGTTACGAGGCTTTGAGGTCGCGGCTCGCGGAAGGCAAGTTTTCAAAGCCGGGAACGCGGGATTTGTTAGCACCTGTTATACGCCTTGAACCGCTTTCTGCTGAGGAAATGCTTGTTTTGTGCGAAAAACTCTCTCAAATGCACTCCGCGCTTTACGGCTACGAAAGGACGGTTTCGACTGATGACCTTGTAACGTTTATAAAAGTGGAATACGGGCGCATAGGTGCTGACCAAAACATCACGCCGAGAGAAGTTATCCGCGATTTTATAGAACTTCTTGACCTTCTGTTTCAAAATCCCGGCACAACGCTTTCGGGGCTTTTGCAGTCCGACAGTTTCTGTTACGCAAAATCCGAAGCGGTCTCGGACAATGCACAGGGAGAGTTTGCAGAGTTTGAGATATAAAAAACTTGATAAATTATGGACGCATTCAGCCGGTATTCGCCTTTTATTCAGGATTTTATATATTCGTCGGGGTGGCAGTCGCTGAGGGGTGTGCAAAATGCCGCTGCCGATGCAATTTTCAACACCGATGAAAATGTTTTGCTGACCGCTTCAACGGCTTCCGGCAAAACAGAGGCTGCGTTTTTCCCTATTCTGACGCTTTTAGACGAAGAGCCGTCGAATACTGTCGGCGTGCTGTATATTGCACCGCTCAAAGCCCTTATCAACGATCAGTTTGAACGTCTTGACGCTCTGTGCGCCGAGGCGGGAATCCCCGTTACAAAATGGCACGGCGATGCGTCCCAGACTCAAAAACGCCGCTTGTTGAAAAAGCCCTCAGGCATACTCCAAATCACGCCCGAATCCCTTGAATCTCTGCTGATTAACAAGCATAATATTGTCCCGTCGCTGTTTGGCGACCTGCGTTTTATAGTCGTTGACGAAATACACTCTCTGCTGCGCGGCGACAGAGGAACGCAGACTTTCTGCCTTATAGAGCGTTTGTGCCGTTTAGCGGAATGTAATCCAAGGCGTATAGGTCTTTCGGCGACTATCGGCAACCCGGAGGCGGCAGGAGAGTTTCTTTCGGCGGGCAGTTTCCGCGGCTGCATTATCCCGAAATTTGACGGCGGAAAAGAAACTTGGCGGCTATCCATGGAGCATTTTTTCAACACCGATGCTCCTTCGGAAGGCGCACCGAAACATTCCGACCCCGGAATCGGTTACATTTTTGAACATACACGCGGCAAAAAATGTCTTATTTTCACCAATTCAAGAGAAGAGTGTGAAACGGTTTGCCAGAGCCTCAGACAGTATTGTGAGGTTATGGGCGAGCCTGAGCGTTTTCTTATCCATCACGGCAACCTCTCCGCCTCATACCGCGAAAGTGCCGAAGAAGATATGAAAGACGACAACTCTCTGATGTCGGTCTGCGCAACGGCAACGCTTGAATTAGGCATTGACATCGGACGTTTGGAAAGGGCGTTTCATGTTGACTCGCCTTTTACGGTTTCTGGCTTTTTGCAGAGAATGGGACGCACGGGGCGGCGCGGTCAGCCTTCCGAAATGTGGTTTGTTTTCAGGGAAGAACACCCCGAATCCCGTGCCATGCTGCCCGAAATGATTCCGTGGTATTTGATTCAAGGCATTGCATTAGTGCAACTTTATATCGAAGAACGCTTTGTAGAGCCGCCGAGGACTGGACGTCTGCCGTTTAGTCTGCTGTATCATCAGACGCTCAGCACGCTTGCCTCCTGCGGCGAAATGACACCCGCCGAACTCGCGTCAAGGGTTTTGCCGCTGACGTGTTTCAACCGTATTTCGCAGGAAGATTACAAAGTTTTGTTGAGACACCTGCTAAAAATCAAGCACATTCAGCGGACGGAAAACGGCGGTCTGATAGTCGGTCTTCTTGGCGAAAGGGTTGTCAACAATTATAAGTTTTACGCTGTTTTTCAGGAAAACCTCGAATACACTGTCCGCAACGGCTCGGAGCAACTCGGCACTATTGTAAATCCGCCGCCTCCGGGCGACAAAATCGCTATTGCGGGACGTGTCTGGGTTGTTGACGAGGTTGACCACAAAAAGCATGAAGTCTACTGCACGCTTGTAAAAGGCAACGTTCCGGCATATTTCGGCGACTGTCCGGGCGATGTTCACACGCGGATTTTGGAACGTATGCACGGCGTTTTGTCGGAAGAAAAACAATATCCGTATTTAAAGGAACACGCCGTAAGCCGCCTTGCCGCCGCAAGGGAGTCGTTTTTGAAATCGGGAATGAATTTCAGTCCGCTCGTTTGTTTGGGCGGCAATATGTGGGCTCTGTTTCCGTGGCTCGGCACGTATGCTTTTCTTGCTTTGGAAAGATTTTTGAAAATCCGCTGTGCAAAATTTCTCGGTCTGAAAGGTCTCAGTCCGTCGCGGCCGTATTATATGCAGTTTACGATGAAAGCCGGGGCGGAGGACTTTTACCGGATAGTATCCCAAGAGGCGCAAATGCCTTTTGACCCCTTGGAACTGGTTTATCCGGACGAAAATCCCGTTTTTGAAAAATACGACGAGTATGTCCCGCAGGAACTCATCCGCAAAGGTTTTGCCCTCGGTGTCCTTGACATCGAAGGCATGAAAAAAAGGGTTGCGGAATGGGGTGCGCCTTTTGTTAATAAATCTTTGCCGGCGGCAGGTAGCATTGAACGCCGTTATGACGTTTGATGCTGTTTAAGATTTTGATTTCAGGCGACCTTGCCTCCAAAAGTCCTGAAAACAGTTTTGAAAATTCGTCTTTTTTTTCGGGCAACTCTTTGACGTTGTAGGTTTCAATATCGGCTAATTCTGCGGCTGCCGCAACTGCGTCCCAAAGTCCGCCTATTTCGTCAACAAGTCCGATTTTTTGTGCTGAAATTCCCGTCCAGACACGTCCCTGTCCGATTGAATCAACTTGTGCGACAGTCATTTTGCGGCCCTCGGCAACGTGTCCGATAAAAAGCGAATAAATATCTTCGACGGATTTTTGAAGCACTTCCACTTCACGGCTGTCAAGAGTCCTCATTCCGCTGCCGAAACCTGAATGTTTGTTTGTTGAAACGGTTTCTACATTAAGCGCAAGAGTATTTTTCAAAAGTTTTTCGGGACTGAGCATCAGACCGAAAACGCCGATAGAGCCTGTGATGGTTGTCTGTTCCGCAAAAATCAAGTCAGCGGGGCAGGCAATGTAATAACCGCCTGAGGCAGCATAACCGCCCATGGAAACTACGATAGGTTTTTTCTCGTGAAGTTTTTTGAGTTCGTTGTGAATTATTTCAGCCTCAACAGCCGAGCCGCCCGGTGAATTTACCCTTAGAACCACCGCTTTAATATCGTTGTCGTTCATAGCCTCGTCAATAGCCTTAACCATTGACTTGCTGGTGATTACATCTTCCGAAGAGGACTCTTCCGAAGTGATTTCGCCGTTGGCATATATAACGGCTATGTTTTTGGCAGTTGACGGCGTGTCAAGCAACGAGCAGTAATCCGAAATGGAAAGCGGCTTAAAATCGCTGTCAGTATCCTGACCGGCGGCTTCCTGAATCATTTTGTCGAAGTCGTTTTCAAAAATTATTCCGTCAAGCAAACCAGAGGACAAACAAAGTTCATCATTGCTATAAAGCGAAAGGTCATCGGCGTATTTTTCTATTTTATCTTTTGAAATGTTGCGCGCCTTTGAAATTTCGTCAACGATAACTCCCCAAATATCATTGAGATAAGTTTGAATTTGGAGACGGTTGGCGTCCGACATTTTCTCCTGCATATAGGGTTCTACGGCGGATTTGAATTTTCCGTGACGGATAACCTGCGCTGATATTCCGAATTTGTCCAACGCGGCTTTGTAATAAATGTTTTCGCTGCAAAGTCCTTTTAAGACAAAATCGCCGCATTTGCGCATAAAAATTTTTTCGCACGCCGTTGCGACATAATACGAGAGGTTGTCGTAAGAGTCGGCAAAAGCGTAGACCGGCTTTTCCGTGTTGCGGAAATTCAGTATCATTTTTCTTACCGCCTCGGCACTTGCAAAATCAGGCAGGGCAACATCTGAAAGGTTGACATAGAGTGCCGTTACTTTATCGTCGCCGGCGGCAGCGTCAAGACTGCTTTGTATGTCGTCCAGACCCATAACGTCCAAATTGTCAAACGACCAAGTATCATAAATCTTTGAATAATTGGTAGTTGAGCGTTCTCCGATTGGTTTTGACAACTCGAGTTTTAAGACGGAGTTGTCGTAAATTTTCACTTCGGTTTCTTTTGAGTCCGACGACAAAGAAGAAAGTATCATTATGAAAAATACAAACGAAAAGAGGCTTGTTATTATGCCCCAGACACACAGTCCCGCCAAGACTGCTCCGAACATTTTAAAAAATTCTTTCATATATTTTTATTTTTTTATGTTATTTCTTTTTGGGTTGACCGATTAATTCAGTTAATTTTGAATCAAGTTTTTCAATCGGATAATTTATTTCGTGGACGGTGAAATCCGGATAAATCAAAAAACTTGCCGGCAGGGATTTTACGCCGTAATCCTGAGCGGCTTTTGAGTTCCAGACTTTCAAGTCCGAAACCGAAGTCCAAACAATTTTTTGAGTGTACATTGCACTTTGCCACTTGCTGTGGCTGCTTTCCAACGCCACTTGAAAAACCGTAAACTTGTTTGAGCGGTGCTTTTTGTACAAGGCTGCAATTTTGTCAGACCTTTTTTGCGAGACTTCCGACCATGAAGCCCAAAAGTCCACTAAAATATATTTTCCCTTGAATTTCGACAACTTTATTGTATCACCTTTGATGTTTGGCAAAGCGATTTCAGGAGCGGTCATACCTTCAACAATGTGCCCTTGAAGCGGTTTTTCGCCGCTGAAAGAGAGTTTTTGACGTTCTATATACGAGCCAAGTTTTCTTGTATGATAATTATCGGGATAATATTCCGTTAAATTTTCATGCACGTTTTTATAAACGGCAAAGTCTTTTTCGGGGTCGAAAAGCGGGGTTTTCGGCGTGATGTATTGCGAAAGGCAGACGATTTGCGCCAAAGATGTTTTGTTTTCCGCCAAAAACTTTTCGGACTCCTGCCTCAGCACTTTGTAGTTTTCGGCATAAACAGAATCCAGATGAAATTTTATTTCCGCCAAATGCTTGTCCGAAACCGACCGTCTGAAAGTCCGTCCCAAGGTGTCGGTAACTTCCTGCATTTTAGTAAGTTCTGCGATTATTTGACAAACTTTTTCGCTTTCGGGCGAGTTTTCTACCGTGTAGTGTTTGTCGTAATTTTTATCATCGGATTTTATGACAATGTCTTCGCAGGTGTCGGGGATTATGGTGATTGCTTTTTCCGGGTTGTTAAAATGCAGCACATAAAAATCTTTTGACGAAATTCTGCCTTTTATTTCAAAACCGCCGTCTTCGCTGACAAGAGCCGAGTCAATAAATTCGAGACCGTCTTCTTTTACGTGTTTTAAGAAAACGGTGTCGCCGGCACATTCCTTGAAACTGCCTTTTACCTTGAAACTCAAATCTTTATTTTTTTTCTCCGGCATTACGCACGAATAAAAAAACACTGCCGATAAAGCGTAAAAAAATATTTTTTTCATTTTCAGCCGTAAATCCTAAAATTATTTCTCGCAAATTTATAAAAATTTTAGAACATTTCAGATAAAATCTTGCAACAAAAATTTCCATACCGGAATAATTTCTATTTTTTTGCCTGAGAGTTCCAAAGTTTTTTCTTCGCTTTTGGTAACAATAAGAAGTTTTTTTCCCGAAAGGAAATCACAAGTTTTGATAAGCGATTTTACTTCCCTGTCCAAAGTATCCTGATTAGTAAGTGTATACGAAACTTGGACAAGAAGTTTTTCGTCTGGCACATAAAAATCTGTTTCAACGTTTTTGTTGTAATAAAATAATTTACTACCGTATTTTTTGTAGAGATAAAGCGCGACAATATTTTCAAGTAACGCCGCCTCCGGATTAAAAAGAAACAAGTTCAAAATTCCGTTGTCCGTAAAATAATATTTTTTGACGGTTTCACGCTCTGAAAACGGCACGGCAAAATTATTGACAGAGAAAATTAAAAACGTTTCTTTCAAATATGTAAAATATTGAATAACAGTGTTTATGCTTACTTTTTGTCCTATTGACGAAAGTATGTGCGTAATCCGGTTAAACGAAATAGGCTGCATAACGCTTTCCGCAATTTTACCAATCATAATCCGCAAAATGTTCGGATTCTTAACCGCATAACGCGAAATCAAATCGCCGAAAAATATTTTTTGATACAAACTGCTGAGCCACTGACGTTTGTCGTTATAAATAGTAAGTTCGGGAAACCCTCCGAAATAAAAATACGTGTCGGTTTTGCGGCTGATCTCTGCTACGGTCTTGTTGTCGTAAAGCCAGTTTTTTGAATCTATTTTTACTTTGCTGTAATCCAAAAATTCTTTCAACGAAAACGGATAAACATCCTGCACTAAAAACCTTCCTCCAAGGGTTGTCATAATTTCCGAACTCAGCATTTTGGCATTGCTGCCCGTAACGTAAACCGTAAAACCCTGGTCGGCAAGACGGCGCACAAATTTTTCCCAACCGTCAACTATCTGAATTTCATCAAGAAAGAAAATTGGTTTGGTATCATAAAGTTCATGATAAGCGGTTTTAAGATTTTCAAAATCCTCAGTTTTGAAGTTCAAAAGTCTGTCGTCTTCAAAATTAATAAAGAGGATTTCTTCTTTTTTAGTACCGCTTTTCAATAGTTCCTGAATCCGTTGAAACATTAAATAAGATTTTCCGGCTCTGCGTATACCTATAAAAACATAATTTCCGCGAGACTCAAAATTGAATTTCCTGTACATAAGTTTCACATTTTCAGCAAAATCCTGATTTTCTTTTATAACTCTTTTTAATATTACTCCATCCATAATCAAAATTTTTTGCTGCAAATATAACAAAAATTTTCAATATACTGAACAAAAAATACTAATTTTATTCAGTTAACTGAACAAAAAATGTGTTTTTTATTCAGTAGACTGAACAAAATAAGTTATTTTTATTCAGTCTACTGAACAAAAATCTTATTACGACTATACTTTTTTATAAAAAAAATCTTAAAACATAAAAAACTCAAAAACTTTTATTAATTTTGCGGCGGATTTTTGATAAACAGAGAAAAAATTAGAAATGGAAATTTTAGAAATATTAAAATATGTATTGCCGTCGGCAGTGGTTTTGGCGGCTACATACTTGATTAACAAACAGTTCTTAGAAAGAGAACGAGAAAAGGACAGACTTCAACTCATAACAGAAAATTCTAAAACCGTTACCCCGATACGGCTTGCGGCTTATGAAAGACTCACACTTTTTCTTGAAAGAATCAATCCTCAAAACCTCGTTGTAAGGGTTACGCAGCCTGGAATGAACGCTTTGGAACTTCAACGCGACCTCTTAACGACTATCCGCGCCGAATACGAACACAATCTTTCGCAACAGATTTATGTTTCGGCCAACGCTTGGAAAGCCGTTACGGACATAAAAGAACTCATAACGCAAATCGTCAATCAGGCGGCTCAAACCGTAGAAATTGACGCAAAATCCTCAGAACTCGGCAAAAAAATCGTTGAAATATATTCCAATCAGGAAAACGAACCTGTTACAGCAGCCGTTGAGGTCTTGAAATCAGAAATAACATTAATTTTTTAACATTATGAAAAAATTTTTTATACTCGCCTTAATCGCTATGACGGGAAATTTCGCTGAGGCACAAAAGTATTTTGACAAGGCAAAAATTTCCTCCTCAAACGATTCTTTGAGTTATGCTCTCGGCTATATGCTGTCTCAAAATCTTTTTAAAGAAGGAATTACAGACTTTGACGCAACACTTATCGGCAAGGCTTTCAACGATAGCAAAAAAAATAATTCGCCGCTTTTGTCGCTTGATGAATGTAAGGACGTTCTCCAAACTTTTTTTCAGAAAAAAGACGACGAACTTAAAAACAGTCAACTTGCAAAAGAAAAAGAATTTATGAAAGAAAACGCCCAAAAACAGGGCGTAAAAGTTACTGAATCGGGGCTTCAATACAAAGTTATCAAGGAAGGCTCTGGCAAAACGCCAAACGATTCTTCCGATGTAAAAATCCATTACGAAGGCAAACTTCTTGACGGGACAGTTTTTGATTCAAGTTACGATAGCGAAGAGCCTACAACGCTAAATCTCGGATATTTAATCCCCGGCATGGTAGAAGGCTTAAAACTTATGAAAGAAGGTTCGCAGTATATTTTTTATATACCACAAGACCTCGGTTACGGCGAATATTCTCCGGGCGAGACATTGCCGGCATATTCAACACTTATTTTTGAAATCGAATTAATCAGCGTTGAAGAGCCGTCAGAAGAAGAAGAATAAAATTATAAAAACATTATAAACGAAGATGAAAAAATCAGCATTATTATTAGCGGTTTCCGCTCTTGCATTGGCTTCTTGTCAAAACGGTGGTCAGAGCAGTTATAACACGAATGTAAACCTTGCTAACAGTATCGATTCTGCAAGTTATGCAATCGGTATGTTGGAGGGAATGAATATGAGGGATCAGTTCAGCGAAATTCAACTTGATAAATTCATTGCAGGTATTCAAACTGCATTGAAAAACGATACTGCAAACGCAAAATTCAAAGATCCTCAGACAGCCTCAATGTTTATCCGCAATTATATGATGGAAAAACAACAGAAAGAGGCTGTGGAAAATCTTGCAAAAAGTCAGAAATTTATGGAAGATATTTCCAAAAAAGAAGGTATTCATAAACTTGACAGCGCAGATATTTATTACGAAGTATTGACCGAAGGCACCGGCGCAAAACCCACGTTTGAAGACGAAGTAGAGGTTCATTACACCGGAACTCTTATGGACGGCACAAAATTCGACAGTAGTGTTGACAGAGGCGAACCTGCAAGATTTCCGCTCAGCCACGTAATAAAAGGCTGGACCTTGACATTACAGCAAATGCCGGTCGGCTCAAAATGGAAAGTTTACATTCCTTCCGACTTAGGTTACGGTCCTAACGGCTCACGCGTAATTCCTGCAAACAGCGCACTCGTTTTTGAAATCGAACTTTTGCAGATTATCAAACCCGAAGCAGAGGATAAGGCACAAGCAGAGCCTAACAAGAAGAAATAATTTTGTT
>JAEEXW010000434.1 GCA_016287995.1 Bacteroidales bacterium | reverse complement strand
AAACTGGCTGAGATTCTGTGATTTGCTGTTGCCTCCGTGAATATCGAAATATGAAAAAACATTTGTAGTGCGTCCACCCGGATATGTGGCGTGAATGTCGAAAAACATATCGAATCGGTTTTTGCCTGATTTTTTGATCCACCGTTCCAAAAATGCTATCTCGCTGTGTATAGGAGAGTTCCAGTCTCGGTTAAAGTCGCGCGGATAACTCATTCGTCCGCTTTGTCCAGAAATTACATTGTCGATGTCGACCATTGGCACAATGTAGAATGTATATTTGCTAAGAAGGTCGGTTTCTTTTACATTATCTGACATAAGATATTTTATCATTCCTTCTATCACGAAGTTTGAAATGCTTTCGAAAGCGTGCTGACGTGCAATTATCCATACGTTTTTTTTGTTGCGTTTTTTTACGGCATTGTTGGTAACTGTTAAAAGATAAAGGTGATGACCTTTGGGCGTGGTGAAACTGCTGTCTATTTTGAAAAATTGATTGTTGCCTATAGTAGTGATGAGTTTTTGTAAACGACTGTAAGTGTATGGATATCCGGTGGATACGTACACAGTGTCGTTATTTGGTTTTACAAAAAACTGGTTGATGTTGTTGCGTTGCGAGGCTTTTACATTAAAATATTCTTTTCCGTTGTACGATACTACAGGATAGTTTGGCGGATAATAAATATTGTTGTAATTCATTAAAAATGTGATGATTGTATCGGTTCTGAATCCGGTGATTCCAAAGTTGTACCACACGGTTTCGGTATTGAGACTATCGCGATGGGGCGAAAAGCAGATTGTGTTGGTGCTGTAATTGGCTACCGATACAACTGTGTCAATATTTGCATTTTGATATCCAGTAATGAACTTGATTTGCGCATTAGCTTTGCAAAATATTGACAATAAGATAGTTAATAGTAATATGTTTTTCAATTTACGCTTTTGATTTTAATAAAAAAACCTGACCCGAAATATTTCAGGGTCAGGTTATGCATTAGTTTACAATACAATTACTTAACAAGTGCGAGAGTGTCTTGTGCAATTACAAGTTCCTCGTTGGTGGGAACGACGATAACTTTAACCTTAGAAGTAGGTTTAGAAATAACCATCTCTTTGTCTCTGAGACCAGTGTTGATAGTGTCGTCGAACTCGATGCCGAGGTTCTCAAGGTTCATAGCTACGCCACGACGTGTGGTGTCGCCTTTTTCGCCAATACCGCCGCAGAATACGAGGGCATCGCAGCCGTTCATAGCTGCCATGTATGCACCGATGTATTTTTTGATGCTGTAATCTTGCATTTTGCAAGCAAGTGCTGCGCGGTATTCTTTTCTTACGAAAGCAGCCTCTTCAACGTCTCTCATGTCAGAAGAAACGCCCGAAATACCGAGAACGCCTGATTTCTTATTAATAAAGGTGTTCATATCTTCGGGTTTCAACGCACCGTTTTCAAACAAGTACGGGAAAACAGCCGGGTCGATAACACCGCAACGGGTACCCATTACAACGCCTTCGCAAGGAGTCAAACCCATTGACGTATCAACGACTTTGCCGTTTTCGATTGCAGCGAGTGATGCGCCGTTTCCGATATGACAAGTGATGATTTTTGTTTTGTTGTAGTCAAGACCCAAGATTTCGCAGGCACGTTTAGAAACGTATCTGTGGCTCGAACCGTGGAAACCGTAACGACGGATATGATATTTTTCGTACAATTCGTAAGGAATTGCGTACATATATGCGTAATCGGGAATCGTCTGATGGAAAGCCGTGTCAAAAACTGCAACCTGGGGAAGAGACGGCAATATTGCTTTAATTGCTCTGATACCTTTGAGGTTAGCCATCTGATGAAGAGGTCCGAGCGGAGCAATTTCTTCGATTTTAGCGATAACTTCATCGTTAATCAAAACTGATTGTTTGAAAAATTCGC
The DNA here is from genome assembly GCA_016287995.1 of Bacteroidales bacterium. Classification (GTDB taxonomy): domain Bacteria; phylum Bacteroidota; class Bacteroidia; order Bacteroidales; family UBA3824; genus UBA3824. The sequence goes on along the minus strand of JAEEXW010000434.1, from coordinate 817 downwards.
CACCGTGAAGAACTCTGTGTCCTGCTGCGTCAATCTCGTTCAAAGAAGCAATAACGCCTAAATTTTTATCAGTTAAAGTACTCAAAACCAATTCGATAGCCTCTTTGTGATCGTTCATAGGCTTTTCGATTTTGGTCTTTTCGCCTTCGCCTTTTTGATGTTTTAAGAATGAATCTTTAAGACCGATTTTTTCAACACCACCTTTTGCTAAAACTTCGTTTTTGTCCATATCAAAAAGTTGATATTTCAATGACGAAGAACCGCAATTTATAACTAATATTTTCACTTTATTTAATTATGAATTATGAATTGTGAATTTTCAATTTTCAATTATTAATTGTCAACTGTCAACTGTCAATTGTCAATTACTTTGCAGCAGCCTGTAATGCTGTGATAGCCACCATATTAACGATGTCTTCAACGTAGCATCCGCGTGAAAGGTCGTTTACGGGAGCAGCCATACCTTGAAGAATAGGACCAACAGCGTCAGCACCGGCTAATCTCTGAACGAGTTTGTAACCAATGTTTCCTGCCTCCAAAGAGGGGAAAACCAAAACGTTGGCTTTTCCGGCAACGTGGCTTCCAGGTGCTTTGAGGTCAGCAACCTTCTGAACCATAGCGGCGTCTGCTTGAAGTTCGCCGTCAATTTCGAGTTCGGGAGCGCGTTCTTGTGCAATTTTGGTTGCCTCTACAACTTTGTCAACCATTTCGTGTTGAGCCGAACCTTTGGTAGAGAAACTAAGCATTGCAACTTTCGGGTCAATACCTGCCAAGGCTTTTGCTGTTTTTGCAGAAATGATGGCAATGTCGGCTAATT
>JAEEXW010000433.1 GCA_016287995.1 Bacteroidales bacterium | reverse complement strand
TATCAACCAGTTAACAATCAGCACGATAAAGAGCGTTGTCGTAACAACAAAAGCCACAAATCCAAACCTTCTGAACACCACGCCCCAAAACGTGCTTAGCGACGAAAGCCACACCAAAATAAAGAACATAACAGTATGTACAATCACGACGGTTGACTCTCCAAATCCGAGGTTAAAAGCAAAGTCATCGTTAAAATGGAGCAAAAACGACAGCACAAGCCAGATTGTCAGCGGTAAAATATTGCAAATCAGCACTCTTGACAAGATTTTTTCCAAGTTTGACGCCGGCAAAAGGTTAAAGTTTTGAAATGCGATTTTGTTGCGGATATTTGCGCAAACCGCGCTTGAAACCAAAAGCACACCGCCCGTACCTGTTATGCACGTCAAAATCCAAAAACCTTCCCAAATCCTTTTGCCGCTTTGCGTTCCGATAAGCCACAGAGTCAGCACATAAAAGAAAAGAGAAACTGACGCATAGAGAATCAGCGGTTTGGCGGCAAGTCTAAACTCTAATTTCAACAGTTTTAAAAGTCGGGAAAAACTAAATACTTCATTCATAACTTTTTATATTTTTTTGAACCACGGAAGACACGGAAATCACAGAATTATTTTCAATTTTCCGTGTATTCTGTGTTTTCTGTGGTTAATTAAACACTTCATTGATTTTTCCGCAATCCGCCAAAACCGCGTTGAAAAGGAGTTCGATGTTCAGCGGAGTTTCGTCGTTGGCGTTTTGACGTTTGCAAACCGAGAGTTGTCCGCCGAAAACTTCCTGCGTGAAAAGCGGATTTTCAGTTTTTTCGGTCGTGAAAAAGAGTTTTTCGGTGATGTCGGCAACGCTGTAATCAAAAACGGCTTTTTTGTCATTGATGATTGTGATATGGTCGATAAGGTTCTCAACATCACGGACTTGATGCGTTGAAATTACGATTGTGCGGTTGTCGTTCATGCACGACGAAACCACTTGTCGGAACTGACTTTTTGAGGGAATGTCAAGACCGTTGGTCGGCTCGTCCATAATCAGGAGCGAAGTGTTTGCGGCAAGGGCGAAACACATAAACGCTTTTTTCTTCTGACCCATTGAGAGTTTGTCGAGACGAATGTCGGCGGTCATGTTGAAACCTTGAAGACATTTTTCAAAAGTTTCCCGGCTGAAATTCGGATAAAAAGGCGCGTTGAGTTCTACGTATTTTTCAAACGTAAGTCTCGGCAGTTCAAACTCTTCCGGCACCAAAAACATATCCGCTAAGGCTTTTGGGTTACGTTTTGTAACGTCGTAGCCGCTGAACTCGATTTTGCCCTTGTCAGCGAAAAGCAAACCCGACATCAAATAAAGCAGGGTACTTTTTCCCGCGCCGTTCAGACCGAGAAGACCGTAAATTTTACCTTCGTTAAAAGTAAGGCTCAAATTATCAAACACCTCGTGTTTTGCATAATTGAATTTTAAATCGTTAATTACAATCATAGTGTATTAATGTATTAGTACACCGCAAAAATAGAGACGTTATTTGGAATAAAAAAATTTTTTTGAAGTTTTTTTTTGAAAAATTTTGGAATTAGTTGATTGATAATACATTAATACTGTTTCATTGTCAGCCAATTCCGGCAGAGTTCAGTGTTTTGACCAAAATGTCTTTGTTGTCGGTTATCAAAAGCAGACGGTCGCCGTCTTTGAGTTCGGTTTTGCCTTTCGGAACAAAATACTTTACGCCGCGCTTAATCATCACAACCAAAGTATTTTCAGGAAACGGCAGATTCATAAGGTAATAACCGTATTCGTCAAGATTTTCCTGTGTGATTTTTATTTCGGTGGTAACAGATTTGATGTCGTCTGAAAACTCCAAATCAAAACTTTTCGGCTGTGAAAGTTCGCAGGTATCGTCAATGAGTCCGAACTTTTTTGCCACCCACGGCAAGGAAGTGCCTTGCACAATCAGCGAAATCAACGTACACATAAACACGATGTTAAATTGAAGATTGGCATTCGGCGTATCGTTTGTCAAAAGCATTATTGCGAAAATTATCGGAGCCGCGCCTTTGAGCCCGACCCACGAGACAAACGCCTTTTCCTTGAAACTCCTTTTGAACGGCGCAAGGCACAGAAAAACGCTTGCCGGACGCGCTATAAAAATCATTACAAGCGAGATTATTATGCCCGGAACAATGGTTTTAACAAGTTGATGCGGCGACACCAACAGTCCGAGTGTCAGGAACATAATCAGTTGACACAGCCACGTCAAACCGTCAAAAAAGTTGATTGTGGCTCTTTTGTGTACAAACTGCGAATTTCCTATGACAAGTCCGCCGACGTAAACCGCAAGATAACTGTTGCCTTGTAAAAAATACGCCGTAGAGTATATTATAAAGCATCCTGAAAGCACCGCAATCGGGTAGAGCGATGAATTGTCAATGTTGAGTTTGTTTATAGCCCAGACAAAAGCCTTTCCTGCGGCAAATCCCACTGTACCGCCCATCACGAGTTTTACGGCGACATCGGAGGCAACAGACACATAATCAGGAGTTTCGCCCGATTTAACTATGGTTATCAGCGTAACGGTCATAATAAAAGCCACCGGGTCGTTGCTGCCGCTTTCGGATTCCAAGAGCGGACGCAGATTGTTTTTGAGGTTCAGATTTTTAGACCTCAAAATCGAAAACACCGACGCCGAATCGGTAGACGACATCACCGCCGCCAAAAGCAGACTTGTCATTATTCCCGCACCCGAAGCCGTTGCAATGTCCGCACC
>JAEEXW010000432.1 GCA_016287995.1 Bacteroidales bacterium | reverse complement strand
ATATTTCTCTTGTGGAGACCTCTAATAGAGAAAATGACGTTACCGTAGTAAGCATTTTTGTAAACCCCACGCAGTTTAATAATAAGGAAGACCTTGAAAAATATCCGAGGAATACCGAGGCTGACGTGCGCCTTTTGGAGGAAAACGAGTGCGACATTGCTTTTATTCCGACGGTATCGGAGATGTATCCGACGGAAGATACGCGGATTTTTGAGTTAGGCAGTGTAGCGGAAGTGATGGAAGGTAAATACCGTCCGGGGCATTTCAATGGCGTTTGTCAGATTGTAAGCAAACTTTTGGATATAATCAATCCCGATAATGCATATTTTGGTCAGAAAGATTATCAGCAAATTGCCGTTGTAAGGGCAATGGTTAAGAAATATATGCCTAAATTTAAAGGTAACATTGTTTCTTGTCCGATTAAGAGGGAGACTGACGGTCTTGCTCTTAGCAGCAGAAATTCACATCTTAATGATGAGCAGCGGCAATCAGCGGTTTTGATTTCCAAAACTTTGTTTAAGGTAAAAGAAATGTCCGACAAAGGTGCAACTCAGAAAGAAATCACAGATTTTGTAAAAAAGAATATTGCTACCGACGCTAATCTCTGTCTTGAATACGTAGAGATTGCCGACAAGGACACATTGCTGCCGATAAGCGGTGATTTGCCGGTTAACGCTGTGGTTTGCGTTACCGTTTATGACGGTTCTACAAGGCTGATTGACAATATTTTGCTTTAACGAAATGAATATAGAGGTTTTAAAATCGAAAATTCACCGCGTAAAAGTTACTCAGGCTGACCTTCAATACATCGGCAGCATAACTATCGACGAGGCTTTGATGCAGGCGGCTAATCTTATTGAAAACGAGAAGGTTCAGGTTGTTAACGTCAACAACGGCGAAAGACTCGAAACTTACGTTATCAAAGGCGAGAAAAATTCAGGTTGCATTTGTCTTAACGGTCCGGCGGCAAGAAAGGCTTCGGTAGGCGATTTGGTAATTATTATGTCGTATGCTTCGATGGACTTTGAGGAGGCAAAAAGTTTTAAGCCGGCGGTGATATTTCCCGACAGCAATACGAACAGACTTTTGTAAAAAACAATATGGCGAAACAAAAAAAAGAAAAAAGTAAATATAAAATCGTTTTTTACGATGAGACTACCTTGCGGGAGGTTACTTCGCTTAGTGTTACGACTCTTAACGTAATAGCGTATGCGGGAGTGCTCTTGGTGGTAGTTATGTGTATCGTATTGGTTGTCTTGGTTTATACGCCTCTTAACAAAATGTTGCCGAGAGACGAAAATAATAAATATCGTGAAGAATTGGTTGCAAGTTCGTTGAAATTGGATAGTATAAAAACTGTTTTGGCTCAGCGTAACGAGTATTTTTCTTCAATTCATAATATTATGACCGGAAATCCGGATGCAAACGATGCTTTTGCTGCTGATTCGACATTCAAACCGCAGAAAATAAATTACGATTATCCGTCTCAGCAAAAGCACGATTCTCTTATGCGTAGTATTATAGAGATGGAAGAAAGGGAAACTTCGGCGGTAATTAATGAAACTGACAGAAAAGAGAAAAACAAAACGTTTTTCAATCCGATTCGGGGTATGGTTACTGCGCATTTTGACGCGGGAAGCGGACATCTCGGCATTGACATTGCCGCAAAAGAAGGAGAACCGGTGCTTGCAACCTATCCGGGAACGGTTATTCTCGCTACTTGGAGCAGCGAAACGGGTAATGTAATTCAGATTCAGCACATTGATAATTTTATTTCAATCTACAAGCATAATTCCGCTTTGCTGAAAAAAGTCGGCGACAAGGTTTCTACGGGCGAGCCTATCGCTATTGTCGGCAATTCAGGCGAATTTACCTCCGGAACGCACCTTCATTTTGAACTTTGGCACAACGGTGTACCTGTTGACCCGGAGAAATATATTATTGAGTAAGAGAAAGTTATGGAAGAAATTTCAAAAAGGAGAATTGCCGTTTTGGGGTCTACCGGTAGCATCGGCACGCAGACTTTGGACGTTATAAGGAGAAATCCTGACAAATTTTGCGCAGAAATTTTAGTTGCCGGCAAAAATTGGGAACTTTTGGCAAAGCAGGCAATAGAGTTTCAGCCAAACGCCGTTGTAATAGCCGACGAAACGCATTTTTCCGACCTGAAAACCGCTCTCGAAGATTTCCCTGTAAAGGTTTATGCGGGAGACAAGGCGGTTAGTCAAGTGGTGGAGTTTGAAACCGTTGACATGGTTCTTGCCGCAATGGTAGGTTATTCGGGACTTCTTCCTGTCATAAACGCAATACGCCACAAAAAAGCAATCGCTTTGGCTAACAAGGAAACGCTTGTTGCGGCGGGCAAAATCGTTATCGGCGAGGCTCTAAAAAACTCAGTTCCGATTCTTCCTGTTGACAGCGAACATTCAGCAATTTTTCAATGTATAGTGGGGGAGACCTCCAACGAAATAGAAAAAATTCTTCTTACCGCTTCGGGCGGACCTTTTAGGGGCAAGGATAGAGAATTTCTTAGAACCGTAAAAAAAGAACAGGCTCTTAAACACCCTAATTGGAATATGGGCGCAAAGGTTACGATAGATTCTGCCTCGCTTATGAACAAAGGTTTGGAAACTATTGAGGCTATGCACCTTTTTAATGTTCCTGTTGACAAAATTGAAGTTCTTGTTCACCCTCAGAGCATTATACATTCGGGCGTTCAGTTTGAAGAAGGATCGGTAAAAATGCAACTCGGAA
>JAEEXW010000024.1 GCA_016287995.1 Bacteroidales bacterium | reverse complement strand
TCAGAAAACCAAACCTCAACCGACAATATTCAAGAACAGGAAAATTAATCAATATAATAAATTTAATCAAAATGAAGAAAATATTTTTAACATTAACGATGGCTGCGTTAACAGCAGGTTCTCTGCTTGCTCAGGCACCTGCTCCTGCTGATTTAAAAAAGGCGGTTGACAACGTAAAAGCCAAACTCGAAAGTAGCGACAATGATATTCAAGACGCTAAAAAAGGCGGATTGTCAAAAACTTGGGAGTCAAGAGGTAAAATATATCTTGATGCTGCAAAGGTCAACACCAAAAACATAAACCAGAATATGTATGCGGCTAAATGCGACCAAAGTCCGTTCTACAATATGGAATTGATGTTAGGTCAACCGCAATCAAAACGTCAAGAGAAAGTCGGCAATGATGATTTTGATGTATGGGTTTATCCGACAATGGATGTTTACGTACAAAACAATCAAGTTGTAGTGTGGAAAGAGACTTACGTAGCCGATCCAAACGCCCTCGACAAAGCAGCAGAGGCTTTCAAAAAGGCTGACGAACTTGACACAAAAGGTGCGTTCAAAAGCAAAAAAACAACTATGGACGCAATCAAAGATTTGAGAATGGCGTACTTTACAAACGGTCTTAACGCTTATCAGTTTCAGGACTATAAGTCAGCCGCAAAGAATTTTGAAAGCGCATTCAATCTCAACAGTTTCCCCCGCGATGCAAAAGACACGACTTTGAACGATGGTCAAATCGCTTATTATGCTGCATTGTCGGCATTTCAAGGCAACGAGAAGACCAAAGCCGAGAAACTTTTCAAAGATGCTGCCGCTAAGAATTATCAGCCGGGAAGTTGTTTCCACTACATCTATCAGATTAACATTGACGGAGGCAAAGAGGCTGAGGCTGTAAAAGTCCTTCACGACGCATACGAAAAATATCCGCAAGAAGAGCAGATTCTTTACGATGTAATCAACTACTACTTAGGCAAAAAACAGACATCTGAGGCTGAAAAATACCTTGACAAAGCCATTGCAAAATATCCCAAAAACGCCAGCCTTTACAACGTAAAAGCAGGTATGTATGTAGGACAATGCACCGACTTGTCAAAAAAATATACCGAGGAATTAAACAAAGCCGATTCTTTGAGAAAATTAGCGTTCAGAAACCGTTCAAATGCCAAAGAAGAAGCACGTGTTAACGGTGAAAAAGATAAAATGTTAGCACAAGCCGACCAGACTAAGGCTGAATACATTGCTAATCAGCAAAAAGCCATAAATGCTTATAATCAGGCTATTGCAACTGACGCTAAAAATTATGACGCTCATTTTGCATTGGGAATTGTTCACTATAATATGGCTGACTTGATAACAACAGAAAAGAACGCAATTCCTTACTCTGAGGACAAAGACGGTTCAAAAGCCGCAGCAAAAGAAACTGAAATCAAAAAATATATGTCTCAATCTGCTGAGGAATTTGAAAAGGCTTCTGCAATAAATCCTTCAAACAAAGATTGTTTGCAGAATTTGAAGACGCTTTACTACAAATTAGGCGACACCGCTAAATGGAACGACGTTAAAGCAAGAATGGAAAAATTGTAGAAAACATTCTTATTGTAATTTATAAAAAGGCTGCTAAATTTGGGCAGCCTTTTATTTTTTTGAAAAAGAAATGATTTTTAGACTTGACGATAATGAAATATGGTTTCCCGACCCGAAAGACGGTGAACCTGACGGATTGATAGCAGTTGGCGGCGACCTCTCAACCGACAGACTGATTTTGGCATATCATCACGGAATTTTTCCGTGGTATGCGTTTCATAAGGAGGCTTACGGCTATAAAAAAAAGTCTGAAATCTTGATTCAATGGTGGTGTCCGTTGGATAGATTTGTGATTTTCCCAAATGAAATTCACGTTTCACATTCCATGCGTACACTTATCAATAAAAATACTTACAAAGTATCTATAAATCAGGATTTTGACGGCGTTATAGAGAATTGTTCCGTGCTTCGCAGCAAGGAGATTTATGCATGGCTCGGCTCTGATATGGTGTCGGCATATAAACAACTTTCAAAACTCGGTTATGCTTTGAGCGTAGAAGTTTGGGATTTAGAGGAAAACCTTGTCGGCGGACTTTACGGCGTTTTGACGGAGCATGTTTTTTGCGGCGAAAGTATGTTTTCTTTAAAACCCAGTGCTTCAAAATTAGCCCTGATTTATTTAAGTCAAGTGTTAATTGAAAACGATATTGCGTTGATTGACTGTCAGTTTGAAACGCCGCATTTGCTTTCCATGGGCGGCAGACATATAACTTATGAAGAATATATGCAATATATGACGGGGGAGAAGTCGGTGGATTTTGAAAAGAGTGTAAACTGACACATTGTTAGCGTTTTTTAACCTTTTTTTTACCCTCACATCTACAATTTTACTTTAAAATTAATTATTGTAACTTTTACAATATTTACAAATCATTAAGTAACAATATCTTAACACTGATAAAAATTTTTGAAAAAAAATGCCTAAAAATTAGGCTGTTAAAAAAAATGATTGTATTTTTACACTCAAAATTTTCACATTCTTTTAACAGAAATAAAAATACAAAGTAATGAAAAAATCTCAATTTAAGTTAATGTTAAGCGGTTGCATTTTGGGTGCTTCACTGCTTGCAACATCGTGCCAAAAACAAAGTGCGTCATTCGTTGACCCCGCTAAATTTGACACCACCATCGACGGGAAAAAAACAGGTCTCTACTTCCTGAAAAACGAACAAGGAACTACTGCCGCTATCACAAACTTCGGCGGACGTTTGGTATCTTTCGCTATTCAAGACAAAAACGGTGATTTCAAAGACGTTGTTCTCGGTTTCGACAACATCGAATCTTACATCAAAGTGCCTTCTGACTTCGGCGCGTCTATCGGACGTTACGCAAACCGCATTGACAGCGCGTGGTACGTTCTCAACGGCGATACAGTTAGACTTGAACCTAACGACCGTCCCAATAGTTTGCACGGAGGGTTTAGAGGCTGGCAATACAAAATCTACTCGGTAAAAGAGACAACTCCTAATTCTATAACTCTCGTTTATAATAGTCCAGATGGCGACGGCAAATTTCCGGGCAACGTTACGGCTACCGTTAAATACACTCTCGACAACGATAACGCTCTCGAAATTGATTATACAGCCACAACTGACAAACCAACCGTCATAAATATGACAAACCACAGTTATTTCAACCTCAACGGTGATCCCAACACACCTATTAATAACTGTCATCTTTATATCAATTCTGACACTTACACCCCGATTAACGACCACATGATTCCGACCGGCGAAATCGCTCCCGTTGCAGGAACGGCTTTCGACCTCAACAAAATGGAAGAAATCGGCAAAAAAATCGACGATTTTTCTGACGCTCAGGTTAAGACGGGTAACGGTTTCGACCATAACTGGTGTTTGAAAACTTACAAAAACGGCGACGAAAAAGCAATCTGTGCATCGCTTTATTCTCCCGTAACAGGTATTCTGTTGGACGTTTACACCAACGAACCCGGTATTCAGTGCTATTCAGGCAACTTCCTCAACGGAACGGTAACCGGCAAAAAAGGAATTGTTTACAAAAAACACGCTGGAATCTGTCTCGAAACGCAGAAATATCCTAACTCGCCCAATATGCCCGAATGGCCTTCGGCAACTTTGAATCCGGGCGAAACATATCATAGTTACTGTAAATTCGCATTCTCAGTTAAATAACACTTTTATAAAATAAGAAATGGAAAATCAAGTACAAAGCAGCGTATGGGACGCGCTGAGTAACAACGGTTTTACGGGTTGGGACTACGGCGTTTTTATCCTTTACATCATCATTCTCGTCGGCATGGGTATTTTCTTGTCGAGGGGCAAAAAAGGCGAAGAAAAAACTTCAAAAGACTACTTCCTCGCAGGTAACACTCTTACTTGGTGGGCTGTCGGCGCATCACTTATCGCCGCTAACATCTCCGCTGAACAGTTTATCGGAATGTCAGGTTCGGCTTTCGCGTCAGGTATCGCACAAGCCGCTTACGAACTTATGGCTGCCGCAACACTTTTGGTTGTCGGTAAATTCTTGTTGCCGCTTATGATTGAGAAAAAAATCTTTACGATTCCCCAATTCTTGCGCGAACGTTATAACAGCGGCGTAGGTCTTGCATTCTCGATTTTGTGGCTTTTCCTTTATGTCTTCGTTAACTTGACATCTGTGGCTTGGCTTGGTGCATTGGCAATTCAACAAATTCTTGGTTTGCCGACCGACCACATCGTTCACATAATGGGTATGGACGTTGACCAAGTAAGACTTGTCATCATTCTCGCTCTCTTCCTCATTGCAGGTATTTATTCTATTTACGGAGGTTTGGCTTCGGTGGCTTGGACTGACGTTATGCAGGTAACCTTCCTCGTTGGCGGCGGTTTGATTACGGCATATTTTGCTCTTGATGTTATCGGTCAGGAGGTTTGGGGAACAGGTGCAATGGACGCTCTCGGAAACATTTTCAACTGGTGCAAAGACCAGCCCGGCGACAAACACTTCAACCTCATTGTTACAAGAAACGAAGAACTCTATCCTGTTATCAACGGCGTAAAAGATGCTGCTGGTGCAATCACTCAGAAAGAAGACCCGTTCTTTACCAACCCCGGTTTGGTTTTGGTATTCGGTGCTTTGTGGCTTACAAACCTCGGTTACTGGGGTTTCAACCAATACATCATTCAGAAAGGCTTGGCAGCAAAATCTCTGTCAGAGGCAAAGAAAGGTATGGTTTTCGCAGCCATTTTGAAGATTTTGATTCCGTTTATCGTTTGTATTCCGGGCGTTTGCGCTTATTTCATTATGAACGGAAATGTTGACGGAACTCCTATCATCGAAAAACTCGCAGGCCATCTTCATGGTACAATCGGACGCTCTGACGATGCTTATCCGTACTTGATTAGAAACTTTACTCCTGTGGTAATCAAAGGTTTGTCGTTTGCGGCTTTGGCAGCGGCTGTTATTTCGTCTTTGGCATCAATGTTCAACTCTACTTCAACGCTCTTCACGATGGATATTTACAAACAGTTCATCAACAAAAACGCAAGCGAAACAAAACTCGTTAACGTTGGTCGTATGACATCTGTTACCGCTTTGATTATCGCTTTAATCGCCGTTTATCCCTTGATGGGCGGTATTGACCAAGCCTTCCAGTTTATTCAGGAATACTCAGCATTTGTATATCCGGGCGTGGTTGTAATCTTCGGTTTGGGTCTTTTGTGGAAACGCGCAAGCGGAACGGCTGCTATTGTTGCCGCAATCGGAACTTTTGCGTTCTCAATCATTTACAAGTTTGCGTTCCCCGAAATGCCGTTCTTGGTACGTTCAGGAGTTGTATTTATTACGCTTGTAGTTTTGTTTGTATGGCTTTCGCTCAGAAACAAAGATACCGAGGCTGCAACTGAATTGTCGGCTGACGATGTTAAAACTCAACTCTTTTGGAGCAAAATTATGTTTGCTATTGCCGGTGTATCGTTTGCTTTGTTTGTTGCAAGTTTCTGCTCTGACACGCTCCACATCTACGGCATGGAAGGTGCAATGGCATTCTTTGCTGCATTGATGGGTACAATCGGATATTATTTGCGTTCTAACGCTTTGGACAAAGTTCAGGACAAAAAACTCGTTGCAATTGACCTCGACATTTTCAAAACCGATAAAACTTTCAATATCGGTGCGGCTGTCGTAATCGCATTGCTGACATTCTTGTATCTCGCTTTGTGGTAGGGAATTAATTGACAGTAGGCAATTGACAATTGACAATGAAGTTCACGGCTAACATTGTCAATTGTTAATTGTCAATTGTCAATTTTTATTTGTTAACAGATATGAGTTATTATCAAGAGCATCCCAAGTTTTACATCTCAACCGACTGTATTATTTTCGGGTATTTTGACAACAAGTTGCAGGTCTTAATACGACCGAGGGCAATGCAGCCCGGTTTAGGAGAACTTTCGCTGATGGGCGGTTTTGTTGACGATGATGAAAGCGTGGACAACGCTGCAATACGCGTTGTGGAAGAACTCACCGGCTTAAAAGATTTTTACATCGAACAAGTCGGAGCATTTGGAGCAGTAGACCGCGACCCGGGCGAAAGGGTGGTTTCAATCTGTTATTATGTTCTGATAAAGGCTGCCGATTATGACGAAGAGTTGAAGGAAAAGTTCAACGCCGAATGGGTGGAGATTATCAAAGTACCGAAACTTTACGGCGACCACAACGTTATGATAGAAAAAGCCCATAAAATTTTGCAGGAGAAACTTTCGTGGAATCCGATAGCGTTTTATTTGATTCCGGAAAAATTCACTCTGACGCAACTTCAAGTTTTGTACGAAACGATTTACGGCGAAACATTGGACAAGCGGAATTTCAGGAAGAAATTAACGGAAGAAAATCACATCGTAACCACTGGCGAAATCGACAAAACGACTTCAAAACGCGGAGCAAACTTGTTCCGTTTCGATTTTGACGGTTATAAAAACGATAAAATTTTTAAACTTTAACATTTACAGCACGACAAAAAAGCACGATTTTTTGTCGTGCTTTTTTTATTTTTTTTACCAAAGCAAAAAATGATTTCGTAATAAAAACATTTTTAACAAATAATTTTTTATCTTTGTATTTCAAATAATATAAATGATGATTATGCAAAAACCGCTTGAAATACTCAGCAAAATATACGGCTACAATAGTTTCCGTCCTATGCAGGAAAGTGTTATCAATCAAATACTTTCGCGTAAGGATTCTCTTGTACTGATGCCTACCGGCGGTGGTAAATCCATTTGCTATCAAATTCCGGCAATTATTTTGGACGGATTGACGGTGGTGGTTTCTCCGCTTATTTCGTTGATGAAAGATCAAGTGGACACATTGAAATCTAACGGCGTAACAGCCGAAGCCCTCAATAGCAATAATTCTGAAATAGAGAATGATAGGATAAAAAATGACTGTCAAAACGGCAACATAAAGATACTTTATATTTCTCCCGAACGATTGCAAAAGGAATTGCAATGGATGCGAACTAATATAAAAATATCACTTTTTGCAATCGACGAGGCGCATTGTATTTCACAATGGGGACACGATTTCAGACCAGAATATACACAGTTGTCAAATTTACACGATTTATTTGCGGATGTAACAATTGCTGCATTTACCGCGACCGCCGACAGCCTGACACAAGAGGACATTGTTAAACAACTGAAACTTACTGATTATAAACTTTTTAAAAGTTCGTTTGACCGTCCAAATTTAAGTCTTGATGTCAAGTCGGGATATAGCGAAAAAGAAAAAATCGCCGAAATCGTTTCGATAATCAGACGGCACAATAACGATTCAGGCATAATATATTGCTTATCGCGGAAAAACACAGAAAAAGTTGCGGAACTACTTAAAGCACAAGGAATTAACGCCGTTGCGTATCACGCCGGAATGTCAACAGAAACTCGCAATAAAGTTCAAGACGATTTTTCAAACGACCGTATAAATGTGATTTGCGCCACGATTGCGTTTGGAATGGGAATTGACAAAAGCAATGTAAGGTTTATAATACATTTCAACTTGCCCAAAAGCATCGAAAATTTTTATCAAGAAATTGGACGAGGCGGCAGGGACGGACTTCCGGCAGAAACAGTTTTGTTTTATAACATTCAGGACATCATTACTTTACGTAGATTTATTGATGAAAGCGGGCAGAAGGAAATCAATCGTGAAAAACTCAATCGTATGCAGGAATATGCGGAGGCACAAGTTTGCAGGCGAAGAATTTTGCTGAATTATTTTGGTGAAAATAATGCTTGCAATTGTGGCAACTGCGACGTCTGCAACCATCCTCCAACGCTTTTTGACGGCACAATTATCGTTCAGAAAGCATTGTCAGCAATAAAAAGAACGGATGAAAAAATCGGTTTTACACTGGCAATTGACATTTTGAAAGGCACTCATTCGCCTGATGTCCTCAAAAATGGCTACGAACAACTGAAAACTTTTGGCGTAGGTGCCGATATACCCGCAAAAAAATGGTATGATTATCTATTGCAAATGCTCCAACTTGGCTACATTCAGATTGCATACGACGACTATAACCATTTGAAAATCAACAAATCGGGTTACGACATTCTTTTTGGCAAAAATACAGCGCAACTTGCCGTACCTGTCAAAAAAGAATACAAAGCGGTTGAAAATCAAAAGATTGCGCCCGCCGAATCGTACAGCGACATTGACAAAAACTTGCTCGAAATACTTCGCAATTTGCGTAAAAATATTGCAACAGAAAACAATTGGCCTGCATACGTTGTTGTGCCCGACAAAACTCTATATGAACTTGCTAAAAATAAGCCTGTTACGATAGAACAATTTGGCAATACATACGGAATCGGACAGCGAAAAAAAGAACAATTCGGACTGCGTTTTGTAAAAGCAATTGCCGATTATTTGCACGTTGAATTTAAAGACGAGCCAACGGAAAATCCATTTGACGAGTTTATTAAAAAGGATGAAATGTCGTATATGGAACGTCAGAAACAACTTCATTCTCAAGCATATCAACCGTGGACAGAAGACGACGACAAAAAACTTTTGAAACTTTTTGAACGAGGATTCACAGTTACAGAACTTGCTGATTTTTTTGAACGCGGCAGGGGCGCAATTACTTCACGACTGAAAAAACTTAACATTTTTAACGAATAACACCTTATGCGCACCCTCGTTTTCATAGACCTTGAAGTGAATCCTGAGACTAAGAAAGTTTTGGATTTTGGGGCAGTCGATGCCAACGGGGAAACTTTGCACACTACGCAAAAGATTGATTTTGAACGGTTTATAAGCAAGAGCGATTTTATTTGCGGACACAATATTTGTCATCACGATTCCAATTATTTCAACCGTCCCGATGGAACGCAACTTATTGATACATTGTATCTTTCACCGCTAATTTTTCCTGAAAAACCTTACCACAAACTGTTGAAGGACGACAAGATAATCACCGACGAACTCTCTAATCCCCTCAATGACTCCATCAAGGCTAAGGAGTTGTTTTATGACGAGGTTAACACTTTTGCAAGGCTTGACGAAAATTATAGGCAAATACTTGTAAATCTGTTGTTTGACAAACCCGAATTTAACGGTTTCTTCGAGTATGTGGATGTAAAGTCAAAAGGCGATACGGTCTTAATGATAAAGGAATATTTTTATGGTAAAATTTGCGAAAATGCACCAATTGACTATATCTCTGCCAACAATTCAGTGCCGCTTGCATACGCCCTCGCCATCATTACCACAGAAGACAAGACTTCAATAATTCCTCATTGGGTTCATCACCAATTCCCTTTGGTAGAGACAGTTATGAAACTTCTAAGAAACAATCCGTGTCATGGCTGCGAATATTGCAACACACTTCTTGACGCTAAAAAAAATTTGAAAAAGTTTTTTGGTTTCGACAGTTTCCGCAAATATGAGGGTGAACCATTGCAGGAAAACGCCGTCAATGCTGCAATTCAAAATCGTCCGTTGCTTGCAATATTTCCAACCGGCGGCGGCAAAAGTCTCACTTTTCAACTCCCCGCACTCATCGCTGGCAATACGCAACGTGCTCTTACTGTGGTGATTTCGCCGTTGCAGTCGCTGATGAAAGACCAAGTGGACAACCTCGAAAACCGCGGAATTGTTGATGCAGTTACAATCAACGGTTTGCTAAGTCCGTTGGAGCGTCAGGAGGCGATAGAACGTGTGGATTCGGGGGTTGCATCGATACTTTATATTTCGCCAGAATCGCTTAGAAACAACACGATAGACAAACTTCTGTTGTCTCGTCAGATTGCGCGGTTTGTGATTGACGAGGCGCATTGTTTCAGCGCGTGGGGGCAGGATTTCAGGGTCGATTATCTTTATATCGGCGATTATATCAGGGAGTTGGCGCAGAAAAAAGGCGTTGAAAAAATCCCCGTTTCGTGTTTTACAGCCACCGCCAAGCAAAAAGTGATTTCCGACATCAGGGATTATTTCAAATTGAAACTCGGCTGCGAACTCGAAATTTTTGCGACGTCCGCCTCGCGCACCAACCTCCGTTACCAAGTGCTTTTCAAGGAGACCGAGGATGAAAAATATCTCGCGCTCAGAGATTTGATTGACGATAAAAATTGTCCCACAATCGTCTATGTATCAAGGACTAAGCGGACGATAATGTTGGCTGAAAAACTCACGAAGGACGGCATTTCGGCGCTGCCATTCAACGGCAAAATGGAATCGAAGGAAAAACAGAAAAACCAAGACAGTTTTATCCGCGACGAGGTGCAGGTGATGGTGGCGACATCGGCTTTTGGTATGGGCGTCGATAAGGCAAATGTCGGATTAGTAATACATTACGACATCTCCGACTCGTTGGAAAATTACGTTCAGGAGGCGGGGCGTGCGGGTCGCGACCCAAATCTCGAAGCCGAATGTTACGTGCTCTACAATGACAGCGACCTCGACAAACATTTTGTCCTCAACAATCAGACAAAGGTGTCTTGCGCCGAAATCAATCAGGTATGGAAGGCGATAAAAATACTCACAAAAAACCGCAAGCATTTCTGTTCGTCGGCGTTGGAGATAGCCCGCGCCGCAGGTTGGGATTACAGCGTCACAGACGTCGAAACCCGCGTAAAAACGGCGTTGCAGGCACTTGAAAACGCAGGTTACATTCAACGCGGCAAAAATTCACCGAGGATTTACGCTACAAGCATACTTGTCAAAAATTTTGAAGAGGCGGCACAAAAAATCGACTCGTCAAAACTTTTTATCGGCGACGACGGCAAACGCGACGCCAAACGCATCATAAAATCCTTGATTGCAAGCAAATACATCGCCCGCGCAGGAAACGACGAAGCCGAAAGCCGCATCGATTATATCGCTGATATTTTGGGAATTACAAAGGAAAATGTAATTGCCGCCGTGCAGACAATGCGTCAGGAAAAAATTCTCAAAGACGACCGCGACATCTCGGCTTACATCGATTCGCCAAAAGAATCACCGAAGATTTTAAAACAATTTTACGGACTTGTATTTTTCCTTTTGGACAAACTTAATGGCGACTGCATTTCGCTGAACCTCAAACAGTTGAACGAAGAAGCGGAAAAACTTAACCTAAAAGCGGGTGTCAAAAATATAAAGACAATTTTGCTGTTTTGGAAGATAAAATCGTACATAAAACTTGTTCAGGAAACCTCGGACAGCGTCGTCGTGCAACTGCAAATCACCGCGCCGTTATTGAAGGAAAAACAGAAAAAAATGTTTTCCGTCTGCGATTTTATCGTCCGTTTTTTGATCGATAAATATAATAGTCAGGCTAAAAGCGACGACAATCTTCTTCTATTTTCGATTGTAGAACTTTTGGAAAAATACAACAATTCGCTGTTCAAGGATTTTGAAGCCGACGTCCACGACATCGAGGAGGCGTTGCTATTTTTGGCAAAAATCAATTCGATGAAACTTGAAGGCGGCTTTCTTGTGCTGTATATGGGTCTGAATATCAACAGGTTGAATTTTGAGCCCAAGAAACAATACACCAAAGACGACTACAAACAGATGGACGAATTTTACCGTCATAAAATCGAGCAAATCCACATCGTGGGCGAATTTGCAAATATGATGGTAAAAAGTTATAACGACGCGCTGAATTTTGTGCACGATTATTTCAATATCGATTACAAAAAATTCCTCACGAAATATTTTACCGCCGACCGCCAAAAAGAAATTGTCCGCAATATAACGCCTAAAAAATATCGCGAACTCTTTGACACATTGTCAGATACACAAAAAAAGATAATCACCGACGACACGTCGCAATACATTGTTGCGGCGGCGGGACCGGGCAGCGGCAAGACACGTGTTTTGGTGCACAAACTCGCCTCGCTTTTGCTTTTGGAAGATGTCAAGCACGAACAACTTTTGATGCTGACATTTTCGCGGGCGGCGGCTTTGGAATTTAAGGGAAGGCTCACTGCATTAATCGGCAACGCCGCCAACTTTGTGGAAATCAAGACTTTCCATTCTTACGCATTTGATTTGATAGGGCAAATCGGCAAAATAGAAGAGTCGGGCGACGTGGTGAAAAAAGCCACCGAAATGATTAAAAATCAAGAAGTGGAAGCAAGCAAAATTATCAAAAAAGTGCTTGTAATCGACGAGGCTCAGGATATGGACGCCGACGAATTTTCGCTCGTGGAATCTTTGATAGAAAGCAATGACAATCTGCGCGTAATTGCCGTTGGCGACGACGACCAAAACATTTACGAATTTCGCGGTTCGTCGTCGGAGCATTTATGCAAATTGATTACAAAATACGGCGCAAGGCAATACGATTTGGTGGATAATTACCGCTCTGAAAAACAGATAGTTAGTTTCGCAAATTCATTTGCAGCGACAATCCAAAAACGAATGAAAAACGTCCCTGTCGTTTCCAAATCAAACAATGACGGACAAGTAGTTTTAGTAAAGCATACTTGCAGCGGAAGTTTTGAAATTGCGTTGGTAAATTCCTTGAAAAACAACTATAAAAATGGCACTTGCTGCGTATTTACCTCAACAAATTCGGAGGCACTTTCGATTCTCGGAATTTTGCTAAAAAACGGCATCAAAAGCAAACTAATCCAAAGCAACGACGGCTTTGACCTGACCACCATTTTGGAATTGAGATATTTTGCAAACACAATTGAAAGTCTGCGCCAAACTCCAAAAATCAGCCCCGAAATTTGGGATTACGCCAAAAGTCAATTGTCGAAACAATACGCAAACAGCGCGTGCCTCAGTCTTGTATTGGAAATCATAAAAACATTCGAGGACAATTACAAGGACAAGTATATAACTGATTTTCAAGTATTTTTGCGGGAATCGTCATTGGAGGATTTTTTCCGCACCGAACAATCTGTCGTTACAATTTCAACGATTCACAAAGCCAAAGGCCGCGAATTTGACAGCGTTTATATGTACCTAAGCAACGTCAACGCTACCGACGACGCGGAAAAACGCCGTCTTTACGTTGGTTTTACCCGCGCAAAAAGTTACCTGCACATCAATTACTGTGGAATGTTTTTGGACAATTTCAAAGGTTGCGCCACCGATTTTTCAATTGACTCTAACGAATATCAAAAGCCTGAGCAACTGATAGTTGCATTGACGCACAAAGACATCAACCTCAATTTTTTCAAGGATAATCAATCGGTGATTCAGCAACTCCGCAGCGGTATGGAACTCGGCGTTTCTTTATCGGATTATCTCTATCACAATGGCAACGCCGTCCTGAAATTTTCAAAATCTTTTTCCGAAAAACTCGTTGATTACCAAAAACTTGGCTACAAACCAACCTCCGCAAAAATCCGCTTCGTTCTTTCGTGGTTCTGCAAAGACGACGGGAATGAATATATGGTGATTCTGCCGATGATGTATTTGGGGAGATGAAGTAATGATATTTTGTTTGTTTATTATCGTCAAAACTTTAATGATGGTTTAATTGTTCTCCATAAACCACCATGTGGTGGCGGCATCCTACCCCGTTGCATAATAGAACCGACACCTTTGCCCTTAACTTGCAAAATATTTTTGTCATGGGTTTTGATTTACTTTCAAAATTATTAACTTTGCAACGTTAAAACAATGCAGACAAAGATTTTATTTTAAACGGATTAGAAATGGAATTTAGAAAGGCGACGGAAAACGACATTGAAGAAATCCTCCTTTTAGTAAAAAGTGCCGTTAAAAATATGGAAGAAAACGGCATTCATCAGTGGGACGAAATTTATCCCGCAAAGGAGGATTTCATTCAAGATTTAAAAGGCGGAAATCTGTTTTTGGGTTTAAAAGGCGGCGAAATTGCGGTTGTGTTTGTTCTAAACAAATATCAGGACGCGGAATATTTTTCTGCGAAATGGAGTTATACCGGGGAAAATTTTAAAGTGATTCACCGTCTCTGCGTCAGCGCGAAATTCCAAAATCAGGGCATCGCAAAAGAAACGCTCCGTCATATTGAAGCCGTATTGAAACTCCGGGGCACGGAATCAATACGGCTTGATGTTTTCACGGAAAACCCTTATGCGCTAAGGCTTTACCAAAATTTCGGGTACAAAACAACAGGCTCGGCAGTTTGGCGCAAAGGGAAATTTCTGCTGATGGAAAAGAGGATATGACTCACTCCTTTTTTCTGATAACAGCCGCGCAGCACGGCATACGACCGCTTGCAGTGTAATATTCGTTAACAGAATAACCCATTGACGCAAAAGACTACTCCGGAAAAGACTACGGAGAAAACTACGGAAAAGGATGAAAGCAACTCAGAAAAAAATGGCTTACAGAGCATTGTAGATGATATTTTTACCAATAATTCAACTACGGAGAAAACTACTGAAAAGACTACGGAGAATGTTAGTGACAAAGAACAGCAATTACTTGATTTGATTGCTATCAAACCTACTATATCCGCCCCAGAAGCGGCTAAATTATTGAATTTGAGTGACAGGACAAATTGAAAGATTGATTTTTGCACTTAAAAAGAATAATATTATCGAACGAGTGGGGTCCAGAAAAAATGGCAGTTGGATTATTAAGGCTTCAAAGTAAATGCAGTAATGTCGGGATAAATGTCGGGATAAATGTCGGTGTAAAATGTTGATAACTCAAAAATGTCGGTGTAAATGTCGGGATAAAATGTTGATAACTCCCTCCCCGCAATCAAAAAAAATTCTAAAAAATCCCTCTTCCCCCTTGCAAATCTAATCCTCAATTCTTATATTTGCAGACGTAATACAACAATTAAATCTCTCTAATTATGACAAAAAAAGTAATCATTGCCGCGCTGATGGCATTGGGTTGCGCTACCACAAACGCCCAAGAAAAACTGTTCAACCAAGCGAGCGTGCAATCGCCCGTAATCAACAATGACGGCACCGTCACCTTCAACCTCTACGCTCCCAAGGCGGTAAAAGTGGAAGTGTCGGG
>JAEEXW010000431.1 GCA_016287995.1 Bacteroidales bacterium | reverse complement strand
CGATAAAGGCGTGTGTAAAACTGACAAACCGCTACATCAGCGACCGTTGTCTTCCCGACAAGGCTATCGACGCTTTGGACGAGGCGGGTTCGAGGGTTCACATCAACAAAATCACCGTTCCGATGAGAATCGACGAACTCGAAAAAGAAATCGAAGCCACAAGGGAAGAGAAAGTAAAGGCTGTTAAAGGTCAGAATTTTGAACTTGCAGCCTCGTTTAGAGACAAAGAAGGCGAACTCTTGAAACTTCTTGACACCGAAAAAGAAAAGTGGGATAAGGACGTTTCAAAAAAGCGCGAAATTGTTGACGAAAGCAATATCGAAGAAGTTGTTGCGATGATGACCGGTGTTCCCGTTACAAGGATTGCACAGGCAGAGAGTCAGCGACTCAAAAAAATGGCTCAGGAACTTCAAGAAAAAGTTATCGGTCAGAGCGAGGCGGTTGAAAAAATCGTTAAGGCAATTCAGAGAAACCGTGCGGGATTAAAAGACCCGAACAAACCTATCGGAACATTTATATTTTTAGGTCCGACAGGAGTAGGTAAAACGCAGTTGGCCAAGATTTTAGCGGAATATCTTTTTGACTCCAAAGATGCACTTGTCCGTATTGATATGAGTGAATATATGGAAAAGTTCTCAGTTTCAAGACTTGTTGGTGCGCCTCCGGGTTATGTCGGATACGAAGAAGGCGGACAGTTGACCGAGAAGGTCAGACGAAAACCGTATTCTGTGGTGCTTTTGGACGAAATCGAAAAGGCTCACTCCGATGTTTTCAACATTTTGTTGCAGGTTTTGGACGAGGGACGTTTGACAGATTCGTTAGGCAGAAATATTGATTTCAAAAATACGATTCTGATTATGACCTCAAACATCGGCGCAAGAGACATTCAAAATTACGGGCACGGACTCGGTTTCGGCTCGTCAGAAAGCGACGACAACAACAAGGCGATTATTGAAAAAGCGTTGAAAAAAGCGTTTTCGCCGGAGTTTTTGAACCGTATCGACGACATTGTCTCCTTTAATTCGCTTACAAAAGAGAACATTCATCAGATTATCGACATCGAACTCAAAGGGCTTTACAAGAGGATTACCGACCTCAAATATTCGCTTACCGTTACCGAAAAGGCGAAAGATTTTCTTTCGGACAAAGGTTACGACCCGAAATACGGCGCAAGACCGCTCAAACGTGCCATTCAAAAATATTTGGAGGACGAAATGGCGGGCATAATCATCGACAGCGAAATGAAGGAAGGCGACGAAATCATTGCCGATTTGAGCGAAAAAGGCGACAAAATTGAAATTA
Source organism: Bacteroidales bacterium (assembly GCA_016287995.1). GTDB lineage: Bacteria > Bacteroidota > Bacteroidia > Bacteroidales > UBA3824 > UBA3824. The sequence continues at coordinate 1,458 of JAEEXW010000431.1, read as the reverse complement.
AAATCAATCACAAAACAGAAGAATAACTAATTATGTACAAGTACATTAATATGAGTTATTTGAATGAAGTTTCAGGCGGGGACATCTCGATAAAAAAAGAAATTATCGGGATGTTTTTCTCCCAAATGAAAGAGACTTCTGCCCTGTTGAAAGAGAGTTTGTCAAACGGGGATTACCAAAAACTTTCCAAAGTGGCGCACAGTGCGAAATCCACGCTCAGGGTTATGGGTGCGGAAGACCTTGCAAAAAAAATGGAAACGCTTCAAAACACCGCCGCACAAAAAGAAAGCACGGAAAACTATCCCGTGCTTGTAAATTATTTCTTGGAAAATATTCCGCTTGTATGTCAGGAGTTGGAATCGGAGATTTCCTCCTCTCCTATGTCTTCTTCATCTTCCTTTTCTTCGTAGTCTTGCAAGTATTTTGCTTTTGTAGGGAAGTTTACCGCACAAACAACTAACGAAACTAAGGTTAGAAGTTCAAATTGTTTTTTTTCAGAGAGCGCAAACAGCAGTATGTCAAACAGAAACAAAAAATAAATAATGCTGTTTTGAGTTTTTTTTGCCTTGATAAAAGCCTCTTGTTTGATTTCCTGAGACTTATCCTTGTTTATTCTTAAAATGCGGGAATAGTTTTGATAACCGAAAACTATTCCGCCAAGTGTCAAGAAAATACCCGCATATTGCAGTGCCATAATAAGTTGCGGATTTTCGATAACGGCACACCAAAATTTACGGACATCAAGAAACAACCAAACCGTCAAAAAACAAACTATGAAACTTATTAGTATAATAAAGTGTCTGTTTTTAAAACTTTTTACTTTTTCTTCAAAGTCCATTTTTATATTTCTTCATCAAGACCGTCGTCAAAACCGCCGGAAGACTCTTTCAATGTGATCGGAACTTTTGAAACATTCTGGAAATCCCTTCCCGCCTCCAACAAATCACTATCGCTGTAAAACCATGTTATTGAAAGTTCTTTACCGGGTTTTTCGTTGATTTTGTTAAGTTCTTTAAGAATATTGTAAATCCAAATTTGCGAACTTGTGTTGTAATAGTCCAACGAAAAATGTACGGTAGTCTTGTCTTTCGGGTTGGCAACATATTCTGTAAGTACCTTAAACACAGGCTCGTAAAATGAAAATGTGTTTTCGATAATACTCCTGCCACGAAGTTCAAGAAATCCGTTTTCACAGTCGAAATTGACATACGGACTTTTAGCAGTCTCGGCAATTTGTAAATTTTCCATCTTTCAGTATTAAATTTTTCTTTTGCAAATGTAGAAATAATTATTAATTGAAACAAATTTTTTTTCGATTTTTTTCGTTGCTAAACAAAAAAGTTTTTTTTAACTTTGCGTTGTAAAAAATCTTTTACGCTATGAAAAAGACCATACTTTTTTTTATGACGCTTTTTACCGCTTTAAGCGTTGAGGCTCAAAACCTTAGTCAAAACTCCG
>JAEEXW010000430.1 GCA_016287995.1 Bacteroidales bacterium | reverse complement strand
CAGCAGCCCTCACATATTATAAAGGTGAGTGCAAGTATAAACATTCTTAAAAATATAGTTTTCATATCAAAATCATCTGTTTTTCATGGCGTAAAATTAATAAAAAAAACACGGTTGCCGGAGGTTTTGTGTTAAAAAAAAAGCCTTTTGAATTAAAAAAAGTTAATTGCTTGCAGCCGCCAAAAAATTATTTCTAATTTAGCCCTGCGAATTTGTTAAACCCTGACAAAATAAAAAATGGACAAAAACAAACTCATAGCCGACGTTTTAGGCGACAAGAGCGAAGATAATTTTTCGTTAAAAGATTATTCTTTTGACAGGCGTTATGCTTATATTTCTATGGTAGCCTCCCTTGCATGGTCTGACGGCAGCATTGACGAACGTGAAAGGGCAATTTTGGAAGAAATTACTATGGAGTTGGGCGAAGATATTCAGGTCGTTTTGATGACTATAATCAACGAAACCAAAGATTTTGACATAGTTAATTTCAATAAATGGGTCGGAAAAATCACGGGAATGAAAATGAAAGTATCCCTAATGGCAGACTTGTTGCTTACCGCTTTTGCTGACAGCATTTACATGCAGGCAGAAAATTTTTATATGAAATACGTATCCGGCAAATTGGGTATTAATTTCAACCTCTACCAAAAGATTTTCCGTATAGTACATAAATATATGGAAGAGGTTCAAGCCCAAAAAGAAAAAGAAGAATTGGAAAAAACTTATCTCGAATCAGAAAAAAACACCGGAATCATACACCGATTTGTAAACTCAATAATCAATTAAAAATAAGTGCTTGCCTTAGAGCCTAAATTTTTGTAATCAAATCATACTTTTACTTTCCACAAGCCCAAAATAGAAGACTTAACGTTTTTTGCTAAAAAGTTGAAAATCAACAACAAAAAAGTATTCTAAAAGCAAAAAACGCGGCTATGTTCACCGCGTTTTTCTTTTAAAGTGTTAAACAGATTATTTTTTTACCACATCGGATACGAGTTTTGCAGCCTCTTCAAAAGTGATTGCTGAAAGAACTTTCAAACCCGAATTGTCGATAATTTCTTTTGCCTCTATTGCGTTAGTACCTTGAAGTCTTACGATAATCGGAATCGAAATGTTACCGATTTTTTTGTAAGCCTCCACAACACCGTTAGCAACCCTATCACAACGAACGATACCACCGAAAATGTTAACCAAAATAGCCTTAACATTTGGATCTTTCATAATGATACGGAAAGCCGCTTCAACGGTTTCTGCACTTGCAGTACCTCCAACGTCAAGAAAGTTAGCAGGTTCGCCACCCGAAAGTTTGATAATATCCATCGTTGCCATTGCAAGACCTGCGCCGTTGACCATACAGCCGATATTGCCGTCGAGTTTTACAAGGTTAAGACCGTATTTTCCGGCTTCAACCTCTGCGGGTGCTTCTTCGGTAATGTCGCGCATTTCAGCATAGTCTTTATGACGGAAAAGTGCATTGTCATCGAGTTTTACTTTGCAGTCTGCGGCATAAATCTCGTCAAAAGAGGTCTTTACGACGGGGTTAATCTCAAACATAGATGAATCACTCGCTACATACGCCTTATAAAGTGCAGAAACAAAAGCCTTCATTTTTTTGTTTGCTGTACCCGTCAAACCGAGATTGTAAGCAATTCTGTTTGCTTGAAAAGGCAAAAGTCCCGTTGCGGGATTAACCTCCTCCTTGAAAATCTTTTCGGGGGTTTCCTCTGCAACTTTTTCGATTTCCATACCACCTTCGGTGCTGTACATAATGATGTTACGACCTGTTGCACGGTTAAGAAGAACGCTCATGTAAAATTCCTTAACATCGGTAACTCCCTCTGCATTAGGACCGTAAATACCTTGTTCTACAAGCACTTTGCGAACAAGTTTGCCTGCCGCGCCGGTTTGTTTGGTAACGAGTGTCATGCCGATAATTTGCGATGCAGCATTTTTTACATCATCAATGCTTTTAGCGATTTTTACGCCGCCTGCCTTGCCGCGTCCGCCTGCGTGAACCTGTGCTTTAACAGCCCAAACCGTAGCACCGGCTGTCTCTTGAAGTTTTTTAGCCGCCTCCACCGCCTCATCTGCGGTCTCGGCTACAAAGCCCTGAGGTACGGCAACTCCGAACTTACGGAGTATTTCTTTGCCCTGATATTCGTGTAAATCCATTTTTAAAAAGCGTTTTTTTAATTTTTTTTAATGCACGAAATTACAAAATTTCGCCGAAATGCAAAAAAAATATTGATAAAATTAAATTTTTGTTCATATAAAAAATAATTTGATTAATTTTGTGGAAACATTTTAAACCGAATACACTATGAAACAGTTGTTTTTTTTGTTAGCATTTTTGGCTCTAACGCCCGCCTTAAATGCCCAAAATTACGGAATCGGCGTTTTTGAGGCGTATAAAAACAAAAATTCCGAAACCTCAGGCTCTATATGGCAATCTTTAACCTCTGAGGTCTACCTTATGAATATGAGTTCTTTGGACAAACTCATTGACGAAATTTATTTCAGAAACAAGAAAAAACGCATGAAAGGCTCCGTTGACGGCGTTTTTATAACCGCTAAATTTGACGGTACTGCGGTTTTCAACGGCATCGAATACCCGCTTTATAGATTTAAAAGCGCAAAAGACGGCAAGTTTTCCGACATAAAAAACAATAATTCTGCGTTACGGATAATTGACGCAATGCCTATTTCGGCAGTTTTCGGCGACAAAGCAGAAGAAACCGTTGAAATGCAGTTGGAATTGCATA
>JAEEXW010000429.1 GCA_016287995.1 Bacteroidales bacterium | reverse complement strand
CTCTGCCGTCCATTACGACTGACGAATTTTCAGAAATTTTGCGCTGAAAATCCACAAGTTTTTCCCTTACAAACGCAATTGCAGAAATTTTTGAGACCCGTTTTGAAACTTCCAATTGACGGATTTCCTTTTCAACGTCTTCGCCGTTAAGAAGCGTATGGTTTTGATTGTCAACCCTTTTGAAAGCAATCTCGATTTTCCCCATACTTTCCCTCAGTTTGTCTTCGTCGATTTTGTCGTCGGAGGATACAATGCCGTTTTTCAAGGCGTAAAGCGTTACTGCTCTGTACATTGCGCCGGTGTCAATAAACAAAAAACCGTAATGCGCGGCAAGTTGTTTTGCCAAAGTGCTTTTTCCGCATGACGAATGTCCGTCAAGTGCAATTTTAATATTTTTCATTATCTTTTTATTAATATTGTTGTCCTTGTTGTTGTCCCTGTTGTTGAATTACTTTTGAGAGTTTGCCGTCGGTGTAGACAGCCTCGTAGGTTACTTTTCCGTAACGGTCGTATTTTATGAACTTGCCTTCAAGAACGCCGTTTTTGTTGAAACTCTTCTGGCTCTGAGGGTTGCCGTTAGGATAAAACTCCTGCCAGGTGCCTGACGGTCTGCCGTTTTTGTAATATTCTTTTCTGAGAATTTTCTGGTCGGCCTGACGGTAGAGCCATTCGCCGTCTTTCTTGTCGTAGAGGTAACTGCCGTCAATTACCGGAATGCCCGTTTCGTTGAACTGCGTAAACTTGCCGTGAAGAACACCGTCCTTGAAAGTCTGAATGGAGGTTTTCTGTCCCGTTTCGTCGTAATAAATCACAACGCCGTTTTTGAGGTTGTTTTTGTAGTTGATTTCGTATTTTAAGATGCCGTTGCTGAACCACTCTTTCCAAACGGAATCCATTTTGCCGTCGTGAAAACAGCCCTGAATTTCAGGTTTTCCGTTTTCAAACCAGCGTTTCCAAAGACCTTCCTCTTTGCCGTTGACAAATATTCCTGTATAATAAACTTTGCCGTTTTCAAAGTAAACTGTATATTTCCCGTTTCTTTCGCCGTCTTTGTAAACGCCTTTTTTCCAAACGTTTACCCCGTCATAATACCACGTCCAAACGCCTGACATTTTGCCGTTTGCGTATTCGCCTTCGTTGCCTAACGTGCCGTCAGACTGATAATAAATCCAGTGTCCCGTCTGAACGTCAGACTTGAAATCGCCCTCGTAATATTTTACGAGTTTCGGCTGTTTTTTGTTTGTGGTGTCGTAACGGTACCAGATTGCGTGTCCGTTTTTTTCGCCGTTTTTGTAATTAATCTCCGACAACAAACCTCCTTTTTCGTCATAACTGCTCCAAAGACTGTCTTTTAAGGAGTTTTTCATAAAGCCTTTGGATTTTATTCCGCCTTCGGGATACCATACCAAGTATTCGCCGTTTTCAACCTGTTCTTCGCTGCGTTTAGAGCCGTTTTCGTAAAAAGTCAGGATTTTGCCCGTCGGCACACCGTTTTTGTAAGTGATTTTTGAGGCGGTGTTTTTGTTGCTGTAATAGGTTGTCCAAAGACTGTCTTTTAAGCCGTTTTTGTAGCAGCCTTCTTCGCTGACGGTTTTTTCGTCGGGAAAGTACTCTTTGAATTTGCCGTTGCCGTCCTTAACCATTTGAACGCCCGAATTGTCAAAAGCCTCAATGACTTTGCAGACGCCTTTGTCGCAGTCTTCTTTCAATTTCAGACGGCCGACAATGTTGAAAGTTTTCCATATAGAATCTTTTTTGTTGTCGGCGTATTTACCTTCTTTTAATAAAGTTCCGTCTTCGTAATATTCTTTGTATAAGCCGTTTAACTTGCTGTTGTAGATATAGCCGTCGCTCTGGACTTTGCCGTTTTCCCAGTAGTAGGTTACACGACCGCTAATCGCGCCCATAAAAAACTCCACTTCGCGGTAGACTTTGCCGTTTTTATAATAGTAAGTCCATTTGCCGTGCTGCTGACCGTCGGTCAGATAGCCCTCGGACATTTTGATTTCGCTCTTTTCAAAATAAGTTACTGATTTTTCGGTTTTATACTCGTGATTGACTTGGACTTGTGAAAATCCGGAAAGCGGCAAAACCGCCGAAAATAATATAATAAAAAGTGTCTTTTTCATACCTTAACTTTTTTCGGCAAAATTAATAAAAAAATCAGCATTTAACACAAAAAAAATAACTCAAAATTTTCCTTAAAACAAAAAATAGTTAGTACTTTTGAGCCGTAATTTTTAACGTAAAAAATGAAGAACACATATTTTGATTTAATAGAGCAGAGTTATTATTTTCCGCAGGACGGTTTTGACATTCATGACGGTTATCTTACTTTTCACGGCGTTTCTTTGAAATATCTGATTGAAAAGTACGGTACGCCTTTCCGCCTTATGTATCTGCCGAGAATAGGCGAGCAAATAAAACGCGCTAAAAACCTTTTTAACCGCGCAATCAAAAACAACAACTATTCGGGCAAATACGAATATTGTTACTGTACCAAGTGCTGCCACTTTTATCACGTTGTAAGCGAGGCACTTAAATACAACGTACAACTCGAAACCTCGTCAAGTTTCGACATTGACCTTATCCGCTGTCTTTATCAAAACGGACAAATCGACAAACAGACGAAAATCATTCACAACGGTTTCAAGACCGATGAGTACGTTGAAAAAATCGTCAAACTTCAAAAGGACGGTTTTGAAAATTCCATCATCGTTCTTGACAGCAAAAGCGAACTTTCCCGCGTTAAAAAATACACCGGCAAAAGCA
>JAEEXW010000023.1 GCA_016287995.1 Bacteroidales bacterium | reverse complement strand
CGATGACCGTAAGAAGTATGGCATACCGACGAGAGCGGAATATTTTAAATCACTAACAGCCGTATAAAGGAGGCGGAAAAAACAGAAGGAAAATGACAATAGAGGGACTCACAGCCGAACTCAATAAGATAAGGGCAGACCTCAAAACCCTTATTGCATTGGTTCAGAAGATGCGGGGAGAGCAAAAAAAATTCTTCCAAACAAGAATTAATGCCTATTTAGTTTCGTCAAAGGAATTGGAAAGGCAGGTAGATAACGAAATGAAACGGCTCAACGAGGATTACAACTTCGTGCCAAAACAACAAAAACTATTTTTAATATGAAAACAGTAATATCAATCGTACTTGTCGTTCTTGCTTTTGTGGTAGTATGGTGGTACATCGGACAAAACAATGCAGCCACACGTCAAGACCTTGACGATGTGCGCCGCGAACTCCAAGCGCAAATCGACAGCGTAATGCGCAACACGGACACGCTCAAAATCGAACTCCGCGCAGTAAGAGCGAACACTGACACGCTCAAAGCGGGTCAAGAGGTGATTTTCCACACGATGAAGGAGAATCAGGGAAAGGAAACGAGTTTGTGGGACTTAATTTGGAGGTAGAGAGAATGACAACATTTGCAGAAGTATTTGGCAATATCTATGACAAGAAAGAACGTACCGAGAAAAGGAAAAGACTCTTGAACGAACTTCACTTCTCACAAGGCACGGTTAGACGATGGATTAACGGTGATTCATTGCCACCCAAATGGACACACAAGAAAATTGCCGAAATAATGGGCAAATCGATAGAAGATTTATTCCCTGCTGAAATACGTTTATAGAACCGAACAAAAACAATGGTAATCCTATGGAAACGAACAACACAAACAATGCAACCCTGTTGCAGACCCTCATTGATGAGGTACACGATTTGAGGATGGCAATCATCATCTCTCAAAAGGATTGGCTCAACACCAACGAGGTGGCGTTCTTATTGGGCGTTGAGCCTCAGACAATCAACCAACGCGCATCAGACAAAGAGATAACTTATTATAAGGGCGGCAAGTACCGTAGTTATAATAAGAAGGAAGTCGTTGACAGTTTCTTCGGCAACCGCACCCGCGTTGCATCTAACGCCGAGATTGAACAACAGGCGGAAATGGAACGCCACAAAAGGAAATATGGCAAATAACAAGAGGCAGCATAAAATGCGGCGGAAAAAACAGGACAAGAATTATGGAAACAGACATCAGAAAGGGCGACATTGTGCGCCTGACAGACAGCACTCTGCTTGGCGGAGAGGTGATTAAGGTTGAGCAATACGAAAACAAAGACGAGTATGGAATTGTGTCGTATGAGTATGGCGGCACTTCGGGTATCGGCTCCGTGTGTGAGCAAATTCCGCTCGGAGACTTCCCGCTAAGTGAATTGCAGCCAATCATCGACGAGAAAACAGTATCGAGTATGACGCGCTTTATAGAACGCAAGACCGGGATAAAACTCTATCCCGAAAGTGCGGTGGAACATTGGAGACATCACGCCAAGGTTGCGGAAAAAAAGGCTGCATTGTGGGAGAATACCGCAACGAAGGAACACGAGATGGTTCTCTATTGGCAGGATAGGGCGGGAAAAGCGGAAGCATTATTGAATCAAAAAAAGGTTGTAAACGATGGCACAAGAAATTGATTTCAAACAAGACTTCAATGATTACGAAGAGGCTTGGAAATTTCTCAAAAAAAGCGTTAAGCACGAGGATTATGTCGGGGTCAGTATTGGTTATTATCGTAGAGATTCGTCATATATTGACAGAATTGATGGTAAAGCGTGGGTAAAGTTGTATTCCTACGATTTGCCAAGAGCGATGTATGAAAAATGGCAGTGGGTTGTTGAGTGGCGAGTTGCAAAATGCAAATGCCAACATCCAAGAGAAGACATAAAGAGTACGACTTGTTATTATGACAAAAAAATAGGAGACAACGATGAAGCCTTGACTATACTGAACCAAATGCACAACCATTTGGTTCAGTTGCTGAGGAAAACGCGGCAACTTGAAGACCTGAAAGAACAACAAAAAAAGCAACTCTTTCTTTTGGATTACGACGACCAACAGATAGTCAAACTCCAAAATGAAATAGAACGTCGCAAATCAGAGTATTTGCGGCTAAGAGACGAATACAATAAACAAATATCCTGAACTATGAAACTACCCGACATTACACGCGCGTTAATCCACGACACCGCAGCCAAATTGGAGGCGGCGTACAATGAGCATCAAAAAGAGGTTTACAACTATGATGCAGACCAATTCAATGCCTTTATCCGGCAAATGGCAGCCATAATAAAGGATTTCCGCAGCAAAGCAAATTCCTTTGACCTTGAATTTGCCGATATGGATAGGCACACTGTAACCAACTTTGAGTATATCAAAGATATGGAAATGACAATAAAAAACTTTTGTGCGATGCCGTGATGAAATCCAAACCATTATTGCTATGCTTACCCGCATAGTTCAGTAACGTAACATTTTCTCCCAAAATAGTCCGCAAAAATTTGTGAATATCACATCTGCGGACTATATTTGCAAAAATTTCAACAATCCAAAAAACATAAAGCGATGAAAGCAGAAGAAATCATAAAGAAGATAGAGGAGCATATGGCTTACAGCAAGGGGCGGTGGTGGTCGAGCCATTACATCGGCATAACCGACGACCCCGAACACGCCCTATTTGAGTACCACAAGATTCACAAAGACAACCATTGGTACATCTACGAGGACGCAGACAACAAAAAAGAAGCCGAAAAAGCCCGCGACTATTTCCTCAAAAAGGGAATGAGAGGCAATACCTACAAGGTGAGCGGCAAAGAGTTTTATGTGTATTGTTATCAAGTAACCCCAAAAACATTAGAATATGAACCATTCGGCTATAAACCATTCAGCAAAGAATAACAAAAACCAAAACTTTTGGAAGAATGAAAGCAGTTCCATTGAGAGTACAATACGTTATGTTGCATTTATGGACGTGATGGGCTTCAAGGATATGGTGGCACGCAAACCGCACGATGTAATCGGGAAAAAACTGCAAAAATTGCTTATGTTTATTTCCGACCGCATATATGACAAGGGAAGTATATTCAGTTCCATATTCTCTGACAGTATCTATTTCCTTACCTCAGATGACAAACAGACCACACTCAAAGCGTTGATTGAGGTTTTATCCGAGGTAATGAAATATGCCCTGAGTGTTGGCTTGCCGATGAAAGGCTCTATTGCTATGGGCGAGGTTTCGGTTGATTTTGATAAAAACCTCACCTTTGGTCAGCCCTTGATAGATGCCTACCTTATTGAGGAGAGTATTGTGCTGTACGGGGTTGTAATCCACAATTCAGTTGAGAGTATAGTAAGGAAAAAGACCTTTCAAGATTATGTAATGGATACCAAAATTCCGTTAAAAACAGGTACAGCCTCGCACTACATATTAAGGTGGTGGCGCAATGATGTTAAAAAAAGCAAACAACTTGTGCGCGACATCAGATTGTCTGTTTCGGATTCACCACGCAGATATATTGACAACACATTGGATTTAATAGACAAAGATTAGTATTCGCAGCAATCGGGAAACATCAAACGGTGTTTCCCTTTTTTTGTCCAAAATGTCCCAAAAATTTGGCAATCAGACTTAATACTTGTTATCTTTGTAATATTCAACTAAGAAAAGAAGTTTTTTAATATGAATACTGACACTCAGAAAATCGGGAAATATGTTTTTGTTGACGGTATTTTGTTGCCTCAGACAATAGAAAAAGGTGTTTTGGCATATTTTTATTGCTGCACGCCTCCAACTTTGCGCTCCCAGTTGCAGAGAAAAGGCTTAACCGATTCAGAAAACAAGTCAAAAACCTTCACAAAAGCCGAAACCGAAGAAATTTTTGCAGAACTCGGTCCCGTTTATTACGATTCCGCACTTGACGGCTGGAAAAAAAGCATAATCGAAAAGCAAAAAAGCCGCAAAAGGGCTGAAAAAAAGCGCAAAAACCGCAAAAAACAAAGATTTTTTTCTATTTATTCATAATTTGTTATATTAATCCTATCTATTCCCCTCGTTCAGAGGGGTTTTTTATTGTCTTATCCGCCGAATACGAAAAAATACGTAAAAATACGAAAGAAAAAGAAAGAATACGTAAAAATACGAAAGAATACGTAAAAATGCGAAAATCGCGATTTCTCGCTGACGTAAATTTGCAGTGTCGTTTTTTCAGAGCGATTTTTTTTGACTGCGGGGTTGCGGTTGTTGTGAGAAATAGGCAACTTAAAATAATGAAGAAGAAGTATTTTTTTTGGTATCCGCAACCCCGCTTTTTTTAAAAACATGAAATTTATATGGCAAGTGTAAGGAAGATAGTAGGTGTTACAGCAGCGGTTGCGGCGGTTGGTTGCGGCGTTTATTACGTTATGAGCAAAGCAGCCGAAGTTGACAGTCTTATAAAAAACATTCAGTTCAATGTTACGCCTTCAAAAATAAGGCTTGACGGCGGACTTTTGTCCCCAGTGCTTAAAGTGTATCTGAATGTTGGCATTGTTAACCCTACAAAACTTTCGATTTCGTTTGAAAAGCCGACGGTATGGATTTATTTCAACGGTTCGTGCCTTGCAAGTTCTACGCAGAGTACCGACAAAATCAAACTCGAACAACAAGGAACGACCACTATCCGAAACATTGAACTCTCAATTCCGATAACCTCCAATTTTCAGACGTTTATGGAAATGGGACGTAGAGTATTTCAGAATGTCAGCAACTCAAAAGACGGCTTAATCAGTCAACTGAAAAACAATCTTTCGGCGTTGCTTCCTTTATTGAGCGTAAAGTTAAAGACATACATCGGCAAAGCACCGATAGAATACGAAACTTCATTGTCATCACAAACGGAGGAAAACTAAAATGAAACTGTTAAGAAGTACTGATATAGGATATTCACCGCTTTCGGCGCGGGATAGGCAAATCAAAGACGGCTCTAAATTCGACTGTCTATTTCCGAAACCTGACCTTAAAACTACGCTTTTGCAGAGGGACGGCGAAGTTGAGGACACGGTAAAAAAAATGCAGGAAATTGTCGTAAAATACTCTTGGCAGGTAAAAGACCTTTGCAAACGGCTCAAAGCCTCCACCGTCCGTCAGAGCGTTAAAAATGTCTTTGATTTTGTTTACGATTACATCAAGTATCAGGTTGAAGACGGCGAAAAACTTAGGACTCCGGCTTACAGTTGGTACGAAGGTCAGGTTTTGAAACGTCAGAGACCTAATGACGAAAAAATCGGCGTAGACTGCGACTGTATGAGTATTTTCTGCGGGTCTTGTTTCAAAGAAATGAAAATTCCGTTTGCGTTCAGGATTACGGGATACGCCTCCTCTCCTCTCGGATTTTGCCGAGGCTTTCAACACGTTTACACAATCGCCTACGACGAAAACGGAAAAGAAATTATATGCGACCCTGTTTACATCGCATTTGACAAGGAAAAAGAATACGCAATACAAAAGACATACGCAATGAGTTTAAATGGAACAGATATAATAATGCTTTCAGGCATTGACGATGAGAGCCATCACGAATATTTTGAAAATTCGGACGGCACTGTCGGCGAACTTGCCGGGCGCAAGAAACGTAAAGAGCGTAGGGCAGCACGTAAAGCCCGTAAAAAAGCGCGTAAAGAGGCTCGTAAAGAGAAACGCGCAGCAAAAAAGGCTATCCGCAAGGCTAAAAAGTCCGGCGACAAAGAAGCATTGAAAGCCGCAAAAGCACGTAAAAAGGCTGCAAAAAAGAAACTTAAAGCCAATCGCGGCGGTATTGTAAGAGTTGCTCGCAAAATTGGCAAAGGCATAGCGCGTTTTACGGTTGCGACAACAATGCAAATTCCGCGCACGATGTTCTGTCTTCTTTTGAGACTTAATTTCAGGGGCTTAGCCTCTAAACTCGCCAACAACGAAAAGGCACGTGAAAAGATGAAAACACTTTGGCGCAAGTTGGGCGGCAAAACAAAGTCTTGGCAGAAAGCCGTTGAAAAAGGTAAAAACAAAAAACCGCTTTTCGGTTCTAAGAAACTCAAAGGCTTTACAGAATTACAGTTGCAGCAACTTGGAGCGGTTTTGTCAGAGTGGGGCGTTTTTGAAGGCGGCGAAACTTTGGGCGATATTTTCTCAGAAAAAGAACTCGGCAACCTCGGCATAGCCGCAACAACCACCACGGCTGCGGCAACCGCAAGCGCAACACCTATCATTGTAAAAGTTGTTAAAATGCTTGCTGAAATGGGTGTTAAAGTGGCAGAAACGGCAGCGGAAGCAAAAGCCAACGGCGAAGATGTTGAAGAGGTTGATGAAGACGTTGCTCTTGAAACTCCGGCGGCGGAATCAGAGGAATATGCAGAGACCGCAGAAGACGAACCTGTTGAACCCGAACCCGTTGAAACTGAAACTCCGTCAGAGGACAATATCATCGACGTTGAATATCAGGAAGTAGAGGAGCAACCCGCAGAAATGGAACTGCCGGAGGAGGAAGACATTGAGGCTCAGGCAGAGGATATTCCGCTTGAAGACGAGGATACGGAAGAGGTTGAAGCCTACGAAATTGAAGAAATGGAAGGTTTGGGAACGCTCGGTGCAGGACTTTTCAAACGTCTGGCAAACGGTGTAAAAAAAGTTGTCTCAAAGGTAAAAACCAAACGCGCGGCAAAAAAAGCGAATAAAAAAGCAACCGACAAAGCCGCAAGAAAGGCAGCAAGAAAACAAGCCCGTGCTAACAAAAAAGCAAATAGAAAACAGACGAAAGCCAACAAAAGGTCAGCAAGAAAACAATCCAAAACCGAAAAAAAAGCGGCTAAACAATTAAGGAAGGCGGCTAAAAATCAAACGGCTCAAACAACCACGGCTCAGCAGCCTCAAACAGTTCAACAGAGGTCAATAAAAAGCGGTACACGTCAAGTCATTCCGCAGTTTAGAGACAGCGACGCGGGACAGCAAATAATCAACACGGCTCAGGATTTTGCGTTACAAAAGGGCAGTGAACTTGTTAATAAATACGCAGGCGGCAATCCAAAAACGTATGCTCCTAATACGCCGGAGAGACCTGAAACACCGCCTGAGAATGACGGAAACAATGATAACAAGAAAAAAGAAAAATCGTGGTTTCAAGAACATAAGGCAGTGACAATAGTCGGTGGTTTGTTGCTGGTAGGCGGTTTGGGAATAGCAGCACACAAAGTTTTTTCAAAAACAAAAAACGAAGGAAACGGCAAATTACAAGCGTTGGAATTATTTTAAACAGAGTATTAATAACTAAAAAATACAACAATGGCAGAAGTTACAGTAAACACCGTTGTCAAGGAAACTAAAACCCCGGCAATTATTGGCGCAGGCGTAATGCTCGGATTTATGGCTCAAAAAGCCGTAAACCGCATGTTAGGCAGCGAAACGGTAAAAGGCTTGTTGGGAAGTGAGACGACAACGAATTTGAAAAAGTACATTTCGCCCGCCCTTGTAACCACAGCGGGAGTGGCGATTAACATGAGTTCAAAAGACGAACTTATTAAAAACCTTGCAGCAGGTATGGCAATTTCAGGACCGGTAAATATCGGTATGCAGGTTTTGTGGGACAAAAATCCGCTTTCAGGTCTTGAAGGCTTTTTGAGCGGCATTTTGGACGGCGACGATGACGACCTCGACGGCACGGACGATGACGATTTAGACGGTTATGACGATGATGACCTCGGCGATGCGGACGATGACGACGACAGACTTAAAGGTCTCGGCGAAAACGACATTGAAGACGGCACGGTTACAACACCGATTGCGGCATTACCGCAACCTCAGAAAACCGCAAACGGCGACATCAAACTGAATGTCGAGCAGTCTGAAATCAAACAAATGGAAGGCAACAAAGTCGGCGACTTGTTACCCTCAAAAGCACCGGGAGTAAGGGACGTATTCCCCGAACCGATTTTCAATGGTCTTGCAGAAGACATTAATTTACTTTAAATCAGAATTATAAACAATTAAAAAAATAAGGAAATAATCATGGCTATATCATTTGGCACACTCGGACAACTCGCAAACGCAGAGTTGGAAGATTTGGAAGGTTTGTCAGACACCGAACTTATCGGTTACCTTTCACAGGTTGAAGGCTTGGGCGCGACCGATGCCGCAACCGTACAGAACAAAGTCCGCGCACACGCAAAACTTACTGGCGCAATCGCCCTCAAACACGGCAAAAAAGGCGCGATGGCAGTTCCCAAGTCAAACAATATCAACGGCGAAACAAGATTTTTGACCGACAAGGCACTTTTTGAAAACCGCTTGTCGCAGTTGAATCCCGAAATCGTCAACAAACTCAAAAAAGGTGAATTGCAGATTTGCGACTGGTCTTTCTACGCAGTTAAGAACATTAGTGGCGTTACCAATATCAAAATGTTTGAGGACGGCGACATCACTTCAATCGCAACGACAAACGTTGTTCAGGGCAGAATGTTCCCGGAAGACCACTTCCTTGCAACAAGTTTGAGAGTACGCACTGTTACTTACGAAGTTCCCACAGTTGCAGACGGCGAACCCGCTCCCGTAATTCCCTCAGACGCAAAAGGCTTGCATTTCGGACTTCCTTGCGATGCAGTTGTTAACGGCGAGTTTAAACTCGGTCAGGAGTCAACTGTTTATATGGAGAAAACCTCCGCAGACATTTTCGCAAACGCAAACCGCACCGACATCAACATTGGCGAGTACAGACTTGAAGCTCCCAAAATGTTCTATCCTCAGCGCACTTTGCGTTGGGAGTTCGATTTTGGCGCACAAGCACCCGCGAATACTTGGATGCGCGTTGAAATCAAGGGCGTAAGAACAATGAAGGCGTAAGCATTTTTGTTTTGTTCATATTTTATTCGATTTTAATCTCGAAGGGGACGGTCGGCTTTCTAAACCGTAACCGTCCCTTTTTTGATTGAAATTGATGTTAGAAATTAAAACGGATAAAAATGAAAAGCGAATTAGAAAAAGCGATTAGCGCGGTAAAGTTCCGCGACGGCAACAAAAACGACAAATACGTTTTTGACATAACGGCGCACCGCAGAATCGGCAACGGTTACGAATCAGTTGATTTGCAAATGAAACAGCGCGGTGTTGACATCTTGGAACGCACGGCTGAATTTGCAAAAGAAAACGAGTTTGAAACCTTGCACATAGTTTTGTACAAAAACAAGTCTGCAAAAGAAAAAATCACAGAATATGACATTCCGCTTAACGAAACGCAGCCGTTAAACGGTGTGGAGACTCCGGCGGTTCAGCCTCCGACGGTTAACGAAGCGGACAGATTTTTTCAAAGTTTCGGCGGTTTATCGGGATTTATGGCAGAGACCCGCAACCAAATAGGCAACCAGTTAGATTTGAACTATGCCCGCCGCGACCTTTCAAAAGCCGAAGCGCAAATTACAGCCCTCGAATCCAAAAACGAGCAACTCGCCGCAAAAAACGACGAACTCAGGGAGCAAATCAAGGATTTGAAGGACAAAGTCCACGACCTCGAAAGAGACATGGGCTATCAGAAAAACAACTACGAACAACGCTCCAATATGCTGCAACTTGTTACAAACGGCGTTGTAGGATTTGTTGGAAGTCAGTTGGGAGTAACGCCGGAAAAACTCGGCAACCTGTTGGGTATTACCGCAGACGGCAGCGCGGAAACTCCGCAGCCTGCCCCTCAGAGCGAACCGCAGAAACAACAAGAGTTGAGCGGTGAGAACGAAAAATCAGAGAAACAACAGTACATCGACGCGGTTGTCGATTATGTCTACACTCTGAACGACCAAGAAGTAAAACTTTTTGCAGGTATTGCACAGTACGTTTCACAAAGTACAAAGCACCTTGCAAAAGTATACGAATATTTAAGAACACAGTTTAAAAACGAACAAAAAAATGCCAGTCAAGAAGATAGTAACGATACAAGTGAGTGCTGAAACAGCGGAAGACATTGACAAAATTGCTTCCGTATTGCGCAACGTAGCGACAAAAGTTTCGCCGGAGGCGTTCCGTGATGTCTTGTATCCTAAAATATTAAACAATCCCGATTTTTTTAAGTCGGTGGTAAACAACCCTATGTTGAAACTTTTTAAATAACTTAAAGAAAATGAACGAAGTTGAAAACCTTATAAACGGTCAGGACAGCATAACTCAGGCGGGTATTCAAATGACCGCCGAGCCGCTTGGCAAACGCAAACTCAAATGGCAGGTAATAACCCTGCAAGTACCGTTTGACGTAAAAACAACGGTTAATGCAGAAACGGGCATTGAAACTACGAAAATGACAAACTACCGCAAACCGTTTGAAACCACGGCGCACAAGACCAACGAGAGAATCGTCGGCATTACGCTTCACTCTGACTTTGAAGAGGCATTGGACGAAAGTACGTTTCAGATGTCAATCGACAACGAGGAAATTTTTCCCGACACCTTTGATTGCAGCCTTATTTCGTCTAAGAAGGACGTAGGTTTTTACAAAAATATGTACCGCTTGAACGAGCGGGCAAACGGTTCTCTTATCAAAGGCACGTTTGTAGGCGGCGGACTTTTGCCTGACGCTCAAAAATGGCTTGAAACACACCCGAACGCAAAACGCGGCGCAAACGACGGAGAGTATTACTACACCGTTAAAATTTACCTGTGGAGCGTTCAGAAACCTTTGGAACAAAACAATAAAGGACTTTAATCACCATGAAACGCACACGGATACACGTATATACAACAGCGATTGACTCTAATTACACCGCACACAAGGGGTATATTCCAATCCCCTCCAATGTGCGGAATATAAAGTCAATCTGCCCCGTGCTGCACAATGCTGAAGGGTACATTTCTCTGTTGAAGGAACTTGACGAGGAGCAAATCCTCAACGAAATGCGCATTGAGGACGACAAAATGCACATTAACTCAAAGAAAGTTGACGTAAGCGTTACGCCTGACAACTCCGACATAAAGTTTGTTTTAAAACTGACAAAAATTATCCGTACTGCTAAAATTACTGGTGTTACGCAAGACCTGAGATACGAATATCTCACTTCTGGTGCGATATATCGAGATTATACGTATTGGAAAGTTGATGAAAACGGAGTGGCTGATAAAACACACACACGTCGTTTGGTTGTATACAAAGGGAAAGAGTTCACTGATGAAAGTGGAGAACGCTATGTGCTTGGGTTGAATCAGGACCCGAAAAACGTTTACAATACGGCTTGTACGTTGAAAATCATAATAGAATACGAGGAAGATGTTTAATTTGAACGACTATATTAAGCAGGAAATGAACGCTCGCGGGATTTATAAATATAAATATGTCCCGGAGCATGTTGACATTTATCACGCCAACACGCAAATAGACCTTACAAAAAACATTTATCTGTTTATCAGTAAGGATATTGACGTGCAGACACCTGTCAAAGTGGAGTTGATGAGTTTTGACAACTATTATGTTTTCACAAAGACTGTTTTGCAGACTTCATTTATGTCGCAGTTTCAGTTTTTTAGTCAAAGCCTTGAAATCAAGGTTACACAAATTGACAATCAGACTCAGGACGCGAAAAATATGAATGTATATGTCGGCAACAGTGCGCAGTTTGTCCCGTTCAGGCTCGAATTTATAAGAATAATCCCTTTATTTGAAGAC
The DNA here is from genome assembly GCA_016287995.1 of Bacteroidales bacterium. Classification (GTDB taxonomy): domain Bacteria; phylum Bacteroidota; class Bacteroidia; order Bacteroidales; family UBA3824; genus UBA3824. The sequence continues at coordinate 3,423 of JAEEXW010000023.1, read as the reverse complement.
TAAATTATGGCAGAGAAATTCAAAATCATAGGCTTGGGTAATCCGGCGGCGGCAGTAACGGCGGCTACGTTATTAAAAGACAAAGAGTTTCGTCAAGATGCTGGGGCTGCTGTAAACAAAGCGTTTAAAGTTTTAGGCATAACAGCAGGCGCGATAACAGTATTTGTTGTTACTAAAAAGATTGTCAAGAATGTAAAACGCAATGCTGAATTAAGAAAGATGAAATCGGAGATAAACGACAAAAAATTAAGTTACTCCGAATCGTGGTATATTCAACAGGCGGATACGCTGAAAAAAGCAATGCCGTCAGGCAGTCATTGGTATAGTTGGGCAACAAACAACTACCAAGAAGAAAATATTATAAGCACGCTTGAAAATCTTAAAAATTCTGACGATTGGAAAATGTTGTGCATTAAATACGACAAAGACGAGTATAACCGAAATCTTACGACGGCATTAAAAGAAGACGATGAAACAGATGTTGCCAAATACAAAGATATTTTGGCAAAAATCGGAGTAACATTATAAAACAACTAAAAAAATGAATACAACAGCAGTAATAGGCGTAGTGGCAGGTGCGGCGGCATTGGGCGGCGGAGCATGGGCTTTGCTGCGCTGGCGCAAAAAGAAAAAACAACAACAGGAAGAAGTCAGCAACGGCGGCTCAAAAAAAGGCACAACAAGCAGCACGACATCAGGCAGCACCCTTTGGAACGGTCTGACATCGGCGCAGACCTTGCAGTTGCAAACCAATCTTAATGCTACACGTCAGGCGTTTTTATCTGACGAAAAAAATAACAAAAACGGCGCAGAGGCAAAAGCGTTTTTGAAACTGTTTAATGCTGATTTGAAACTTGACGGCAAATACGGTCCAAAAACTTTAAACGCAGTTAAAGCCCTTCAAACGTATCTTAACGCAAAAGCAGGCGCAAACATCAAAACAGACGGCTATTATGGAGAGGAAACCGACAACGCCTACGACAACTGGGCAAAGAAATCAAAGAATTATGCCGGCAGTAAAAAAGTTCTGTCAGGATTATAAAAAACCGCTTTTAATTGGTTCAGGTATGGTTTTGATACTTACAGCGATGGCTATTGCGCGGAAAATAAACTCAGCAGGGCGCAAACTTATTGCAGCGGCAAAAAAGTACGTCGGCATACGCGAAAAGTCTAACAACTCAGGCTGGGATAACACCACGTTTGAAAACAAAATGAAGTCAGCGGGTTGGTCTAACGGTGCGGAATGGTGCAACTTTTTTGTCAAAATGCTCCTTCTTGAAATCTCCAAAGGCAAAGCAAAAGAGTTTTTTGAGAAAAACATTTCAGGCAGCACACAGCAGACTTGGAAAAACCTGCAAACGCCGTCCAAATATCACGAAGTTTTGAAAACACCATGCAAAGGCGCACTTATTCTTTATCAAAGAGTCAGCGACCCTTCGCACGGACATATCGAAATTTTTGTCTCAAAAGGCAAAAATGGCGGTTATTATGTTGTTAGCGGCAACTCCGACATCGGAAACGGCTCTCAGGGCGTAGCCTACAAAGAGAGAGAAAACGGCTTGGACGGCTGCAAAATTTTAGGTTACATTAAAATAAAGAGGTTGAAATGATAACATTATATCAAGAAGTTACAACCGTTACAGAAATAATGGCAGGAAGCGACGGACACTATTTTAATGTCCCGGTCAAACACACTACGTCAAAACCGATAAAGTTTCCTGATACAATTTTTACATACGAAGGCTGGACGTGTGATTATGTTGCCAAAAAAATGTACCGTTGGCGTTATACTGAACGCGAACAAGTCTATTATATGGATGCCTCTTTGATAGATGACACAAACAACGTTCCCTCGCCTGACGACTGGCTTAGAACACGCGGCAACAAAATTGTCTGCACGTATTATGCAGAGACCGATTGGTGTCCGCCAACAACTAAGGAAAAAGGCAACCCGTCAGGACATTTCGATAATGTTTGGCTTATGTCATATCAAAAAGAAGACGATTCGGAGGTTTATTTGTATGAATTTACATACGACAACCGCGATAATATTCTGATTCAACGCTCAATAGAACCGCGTATTCATGTCAACCAACCGCCCGGACCCGGAAATATTTTAGGCGAGGTAGTGGACATCAACCAAAACAACAACGAGGAAAACACCGACGACCCTAACGAGGTGTCAAACGACCCGGAAAACAGTGGTTATGATGATTCAGGCGATGACAATACAACATCAACAGATGATGATAATGTGCCACCTATTGACACCGATAACGTATAAAACATAATGTAAATGGAAACAGATTTGATAAACATATTTCAAAGTTTTGCGTTCCCGGTTGCGCTTGATGTGGTTTTGATTTTTGTTATACGCTACATTGCGAAATGCTTTTTGGAAGAAAGCCGCAAACGCGAGGACGAGGCGGTTAAGACCCGCGACCAGTTTATAGCGTATCTACAACAGAACCACATCGACCTGACAGCCGCGCTTATGGAAAACGCAACGGCTATGAAAGAAAACGCTCAGGCATTGAATAAATTTTCAATGGTTTTGGAGAATATGGAAAACAAGTTAAACAACATAAAAAATTAGAAAAAATGGCAACAACTAAAAAAAGAGCAACAAAAAAAAGTTCAAAAAAGTTTACCGCAATGAGCGGTTTTAAAACCTCTATGAGCGGACTTTCAGGATTCCGCAAAAAGGGTAAAAACGCCACCAAAGACGGCGTAAACGTTACCTTTGACGAAATTGTGCATTACGCTCAAAAAGACATGGAAAAGCGCGACGGCGTAAAACCTTCGCTCGAAATGATTAAGAAAACAGCGTATTATCTTTTCGGGGCAATAGCGGACAACCTGTCAAAAGGCGACAAAGTTTGTGTTTCCGCGCCTGAACTCGGAAGTTTCAAGACCACGGTTCGCAAATACAGCATTGGCGGCAAGTCAGGCAAAACCAAAACCGTGAAGTTCACGCCCAATTCGGCTTTCAAAGAAAACGCAAAACTCGGCAGAAAATAACATCATGAAACAAAAATTCTACGCCCTTGCCGACCTTATAATCAGCAACATTGAAGGCGGCTACTACTCCCCTATCCGGCACAAGTCCGCAGCAATGATGGACAGCGGCGAAACTATGTTCGGAATGGACCGAAAACACGGCGGCGACGATATAAACAACTCAGCAGCAGGGAAAAAGTTTTGGGCGATAATAGACCAAAATTCAGCGGCTTGGTCGTGGAATTTCAAAGGCGGAAAATTTGAGAAACAACTCAAAAAACTTGCCGCTGAAATGATGTACAACCGTTTTGAAAAATATTCAAAACTTTACCTATCCACTAAGGCGCAGAAAATTGCAAACAAGTCTGAAAGGATTTTGCTGCATTTTTTCTATGCCTGTTGGAACGGCGCGGGCTGGTTCAA
>JAEEXW010000022.1 GCA_016287995.1 Bacteroidales bacterium | reverse complement strand
AGCCAAAACGGTATGTTAAGTGAGTTAAAGATTATCAGTTGCAAAACTATTGCCGTCAGATACATTCTGACTCCGCAGCCCAAAAACTTGGAAATCAGGAAGAAAGCCGCGCCGACTTTGTAACTCGAATTGCCGAACCTTTTGTCCAAATACGTGTAAATAGAACTCAAATTCATCTTGTAATAAAGCGGCAGCAGTACGTATGCAATCGCAAAATAGCCCGCCACAAAGCCCAAAGCCATTTGCAAATATCCAAATGCCGAAAATTGAACCATGCCCGGCACTGAAATAAACGTTACGCCCGAAATAGAAGTTCCAATCATTGCAACGGCGACAACGTACCACGGCGATTGTCTTGAACCTGAAAAAAAATCCTTGTTGTCGGCTTTCTTTTTAGTTGTTAAATAACTGATAGTCAAGATTATTGCAAAATAACAAGCAATAACCGTTAAAATTAGTGTTGTTGACATTTTGTTTTTGTGAAAAATTTCCCAAAATTACAAATTTTTCTACGAACACCGCATTTTTATTTACGAAATTTTTTGTCTCTTAAAAAAATAAAAAATCGCTTTTGTGCTGTTAAAAATTCACTAAATGTAGCAAACCGCTTTTTTAAAAGTTTTTTTTGTCATAATTTTGCAACATGAATTTTAAACTGCTACGATATGAAAACGACAAAATTTAAATTATTTGCTGTTGCGGTTTTTGCTCTGGCGGCTTTTTTGCCAGCCTGCAAAGACCTCTGGGAAAAAGACGATGACGAACTTTTAAATAGTTCTTCATCTGGCTCGGATGCTTCAAAAGACTTCAACGAGCAGAACTCCGACTATGAATTTGACGAAAACGGCGTGCGTTACATTCACTGCAAAGAGACCTCTATTACGCTCGAAAACTGCGACACTACGGTCAGCGTTTCGGGACAGGTTGCGACGGTTAAAGCCGAAGGAACTTATTTTGTTGACGGCGTTTTAAATGACGGACAGATAAAAATTAACGCCGACGGTTTGGTAAAAATCGTGCTTAACGGTGCGGATTTATCCTGCTCGTCGGGGGCTCCTCTCTTTATAAAAGACTGCGAAAAGGCGGTTGTCATCATTAACGACGGGACTTCCAATGTGTTAAACGATTACGAAAACACTTCCGAAGAAGAAGGCGTTATCTATTCAAAAGAGAACATCTCTATTTCGGGTGCTGACCTCGGCACGGGAACGCTCACAATCAACGCCCGCAACAAAGACGGAATCAAAGCAAACGACGGTCTTGTTATCAACAGCGGCAACATAACGGTCAACTCCGTTGATGACGGCATTGTCGGCAAGGATTTTCTGCTTGTTCACGGCGGCAACATCACCGTTAAATCAGCAGGCGACGCTATAAAATCCACAAAAAGCGGCGAAGGTTTTATCACGATTGACGGCGGCGTTTTTACTTTGACGTGCCTTTCTTCGGCGTCTTCGTCAGACACGGCTAAAAACGACGCAATCAAAGCCGAAGCAGACATTTTGATTAACGGCGGTACTTTTAACATTACGACAAAACGCAGTACAGTTTCTAAGCAAGGCTGGGGCGGCGGATTTAATCCCGGCGGTGGCGGCAATCCGTGGGGCGGCGAAGCTTCGTCAAACAAGTTAGCCGGAATGAACGGCATCACCTGCGGCGGCAACCTTACTGTTTCTGGCGGCGATTTCACAATTAACGCTTACGGCAAAGGCTTTAACGCTGACGGCGACATCGCTTTCAGCAATGCGTCAGCCGTTATCACAGCAGAAAGACACGGCGTTGGCGCAGACGGAAATTTTACAATCGAAAGCGGTAAACTTGACATTACATCTTCTTGGGAAGGTATTGAGGCAACAAATGTTTACGTTTTGGGCGGCGAAACTACTATTGATGCTCAGGACGACGGCATAAATGCTTCTAACTCAAACTCTTCGATAAATATTTCTGACGGATTTTTGTTTGTTAAAGCCTTAGGCGACGGCATTGATTCTAACGGCGACATAAAAGTTAGCGGCGGCGTAACGGTGGTTTCGCAGTCAGGCGGCGGCAATTCTCCGATTGACTGTGGCGACGGTGGTTATACTTTTACGGTTTCGGGCGGAACAATTTTCGCAATGGGTTCAAGCGATATGTTTTCGGAAAGCATACCGTCTTCAACCTCTAATCCAATGGTTTATTCCACTGCACTTGGCAATTCTTCTTCTTCGCTTTCGGTTGGTGATTTAATTGCAATAAAAAAACCGCAGACTTTCGGCGCGGCAATTTTTATCAGTGATAAGTTAACTAATAGTTCAAAATACAATTTCGTTATCGGCGGCACAATCAGCGGCTCTGAATACAAATCGGGAACGGGAATTTATTTTCCTGCGGAAAATGTCAGCGGAGGAAAAACAGTTTCTGTAACAGCAACAACTGAGGGCGGTAGAGGCGGTTTTAGAGGTTGGTAAAAAAATAATGTTATGGAAATTTTACAAAAATTTACGGCTGTTGGTCTTGAAGACATCGGAAAGGCAAATTTTATGAACCGTGTTGACACAAAATTCCCTTTACGCTCAGAGGTCTTGTGGAAAAAAATTCTGCCGGAAATAATTGACGATTATTATATCGTTGAAATTGGTGGTTTGCATTACATGGAGTATAAAACTGTTTACTTTGATACGCCTGATAATATGTTTTTTACAGCCCATCATAACGGAAAACTTGACCGTTACAAAGTCAGAAAACGTATGTATGTGGACACGAAAACGTCTTTTTTGGAGGTTAAACACAAAAACAACAAAGGCAAAACCAAGAAAAAACGTATTGAAATGCAAACGGATTTGTTTGAAATTCTGCCTGAGGAATACGAGTTTTTGTCAAAACATATTCCGTATAACCCTGAGACGTTAAAACCCGTTATCGAAAATCATTTTCACAGGATAACGCTCGTTAAAAAAGACATGGGCGAGCGTTGTACAATTGATTGTGAATTAGGCTTTTCGGATTCTAAAAACGGACACGAGACCAAGAGTTTTGCAATGGTGGAGTTGAAACACGAAGCCGGCGCACCAAAATCCCCTTTGCAAAATACGCTTTTTAAATATGGCGTTCACAAGTCGGGATTTTCAAAGTATTGCATGGGGAGAGTTTTAAACGGTCAACAAGGACTTAAAACAAATCTTTTCCGTGAGAAACTCAGAATGTTACAAAAAAGATTGAATAACGCTTTATAAAACAGATAGAATATGATTTTAGACATTTTACAAGAGGTTCAGGATTTGGGTTGGGAGGACATAAAATTCTACAATTTGAGCCTGATAGATTTTAGAGATTTTGGCAAACTGTTTTTCAGATTGCTGTTCAATTCGGGCGTTTTGTTCGTTTTGATAAATCTCATTTACGGCAAAAGCGGACGGCGTGAGTTTACTTTCACGTATTACGCGCTCGGTACGGCAATATTTTTGATGTGCTTTTTGCTTGAAGACGTGAAACTTGAACTCGGTTTCGCACTTGGATTGTTCGCTGTTTTCGGCATTTTGAAATACCGCACCGACCCAATTCCGATTAGGGAAATGACGTATTTGTTTGTGGTTATCGGCGTTGCGGTCTTAAACGCCCTCGCAAACAAAAAAGTCAGCGTTGCGGAACTCGTTTTAACAAATGCGGCAATAGTTTTTTGTGTATATTTGCTGGAAAAATTTTTGATAAAAAGCGAAGGTCATATCGACATGATTTACGAAAAAATCGAAAATATCAAAATCGAAAACAAGGATACGCTTTTGGCAGATTTGGAAAAACGTACCGGCTTGAAAATCAAACGGTTTGAGTATGTAAAAGTCGACTTTTTGAAAGATATTGCGTATTTGAGAGTTTATTATGATAAAACGGCTTTGCCGAAGGAGGCGTAACAAAATGAAAAAGACACTTTTAATAATTTTAGCGTTTTTGACGGCGGGTGCTGTTAAGGCGCAGACCGAACACCGCACGGCTCTCTATCTTAATGCGGGGCTTGAAAAGGAATTTTTGTCTGTACTTTCGGGCGGCGTTAGCGTTGAAGGGCGGTTTTGTGATACGAAAACCAAAGATTTGATGTTGAAACCGTATTTGGAATATTCGCCTGTGAAGTTTTTTACTTTTGGAGTAGATTATCGTTTGGATTTCAACAAAGAGGACGGTGAAGATTCAAAGCGGATTGGCAGGTTAGGACTAACGGCAAAACTAAAATACAATTTCAAAGGTTTTCGTCCTGAATTCAGCCTTAAATATAACAATTATAACGAGGATTACGTTGTAAATTCAGAGGAAAAGACCAAACAATATTTGCGTCCGAAATTTCAACTTGGTTACAGAATAAAATCTTGGAAATTAACGCCTTACGTTTCTTACGAATGGTTTTATAATTTTCCGAGAGACCTTGTTGACAAAGACCGTTGGTGTTTTGGCGTAAAGAAAAAGTTTAACAAAGTTCATAATTTTACGTTTGAATATCGGTTGTACGAAAAATTCAACCGTGTCAACGACAAAGGCACAAAAGTTAAAAACGATATTGCGGAAAATATTTTCTTGATAGGTTATAAATATGTTTTCCCGTATAAACAAAAAGGCGAATAATGGAAAAAAAGGCGGAAATCATAACGTTGGCGGTTATTTGGTTAACGGCGTTTTTAGCACCTGTTCTTAGCAGTCCTGATATTTCGATTCAGGACTTTAAAATGTCGTTGATGGGATTGTTACCGTTTTTTGTGCTGTTTTTGGCAAACCATTTTTTTGTGGTGCCGAAGTTTTTGTTTAAAAACAAGTACGTTAAGTTCTTGTTGTGTAATGCACTTTTGATTACGGCGGTGTTTTTTGCGTCAGAACTTCTGCACGAAAGACCGCCGGAAATGCAACCGCATTTTCCAAAAGAGGAACGAAAACCTCCACAAAAAAGACGTCCGCCTTTTAAGTCGCCGGTTTTGGTATTGTCAATTTTGGTGATAGGTTGCGATTGTGGTGTCGTATTTGCTTTTCGTTATATTAAAATTCAGAGAGACAATGATTTACGTGAAAAGCAAGACAGCAAAAACAAACTTGCCGCTTTAAAACAACAGGTTAGTCCGCACTTTTTTATGAATACGCTTAACAATATTCATGCGTTGATTGACATTGATTCAGAACTTGCGAAAGAAACGGTTATCAGGCTTTCAAAAATGATGAGATATATGCTTTATGATTGTGATTCAGGAGTTTCTGACTTGAAAAAAGAGACGGATTTTGTTTTGGAGTACGTCTCTTTGATGAGGCTGCGGTATAGTGAAGACAAAGTGGAAATCTTAACTGAAATCCCTGATAATCTGCCGGAAAACAAAAAAATTCCGTCGTTGATTTTTATTTCGATGATTGAAAACGCCTTTAAACACGGTGTCAGTTATAAGAAAAAATCATTTATTTGTGTAAAATTTTTTGTAGAATCAGAAAAATTAGTTTTTCTTTGCAAAAATAGTTTGCCGGAAGAGCCGTCTCAAAACAAAAAGCAAGGCGGAATCGGAATCAAAAATACCGTCAACAGGTTGGATTTGATTTACGGCAGTGATTATGAATTTAAAATCAACAAAGACGGCGGAGAGTTTTCCGTTGTCTTAAAAATACCTTTGTTATGAAATGTATAGCGGTAGACGACGAGCCTCTGGCTTTGAAACAGATTTGTGCGTACATCACCAAGACTCCGGGGCTGGAACTTTTGCAGAGTTTCGACTCCTCGCTTGACGCGCAAAAGTATCTTCTTTCGGACGAGTGTGAGGCAGAACTGGTTTTTGTGGACGTCAACATGCCGGATTTGAGCGGTATAGATTTGATAAAGTCGCTGATAGAGCCGCCGGTGGTGATTTTTACGACGGCATATTCTGAATATGCGGTTGAGGGTTTTAATGTCGGGGCGGCTGACTATATTCTAAAACCGCTCAGTTACGGCGATTTTTCGCGTGCCGTAAAAAAAGCGGTTGAGGTTTTTGAGCATAAAGATGAGGAAAAAGTTACCGAAACCGCTTCTAAAAAATTTGTTCAAAACGGTAAATATATTTTTGTTAAAAGCGAATACAAAATTGTCCGCATAAATTTTGATGACATCAAATACGTGGAATCTTTGCGTGCATACGTGAAGTTTCACCTTGAAAACCGCCGTCCTGTGATTTCTATTATGACCATAAAAACGATAGAAAATTATTTGCCGAAAGACCGTTTTATGCGCGTTCACCGCTCTTTTATCGTCAATCTTGACAAAATAACGGAAGTGGAGAGGCTGAAAATTGTTTTTGACGCCGGCACTGTGGTTCCCGTCGGTGAGCAGTACAAGGAGCAGTTTGAGGAATTTTTGTACAAAAGTTTGGCGGTTTGATTTTTTTTTTTAGATTGCAACCAAGTTGCAAAACATGTGTTATACTTTTGCCACCGTAACATTAAAAATATTAAAATTATGCAAGAGATAATACATTTAATCAATGAGATGTCGCCTTACTTGTTGTTAGGCTTTTTGTTAGCGGGATTGCTTCATGTTTTTGTCCCGAAACAATATTATTTGAGATTTTTGTCAAGACCAGATTTTAAGTCTGTTGTTTATGCAACGCTTTTCGGTATTCCTTTGCCGCTTTGTTCGTGCGGAGTTATTCCGACGGCAATGTCAATAAGAAAGGAGGGAGCCTCAAAAGGCGCGGCAACGGCTTTTCTTATTGCAACTCCGCAAACAGGTGTTGATTCTATTATTGCAACTTCAAGCATTATGGGTTGGCCGTTTGCAATTTTACGACCGGTTGCGGCTTTGATAACGGCTATTTTCGGCGGATGTGCCGTAAATATTTTCGACAAAGAAAATGAGAAAACCGGAAAAGAAATTGTTGAAGAGCATCATTGTCATCATCACGAACATGAAAACAAAAAAACTTTCTTAGATAAAATAAAATCAGCACTTGAATACGGTTTTTATGATATGATGCAAGATATTGGTAAGTGGTTGATTATAGGTCTTATAGTTGCTGGTTTAATAACAGTTTTTGTTCCGCAAGAATGGTTCAAAGTCTTTGAAGGAAATAGTATTTTGTCAATGCTTTTGGTTTTGGCGATTGCTGTCCCGATGTATGTTTGTGCAACAGGCAGTATTCCTATTGCAGTTGCATTGATGTTGAAAGGGTTGACTCCCGGTGCGGGACTTGTACTTTTGATGGCAGGTTCGGCTTGTAATATAGCCTCAATGTTGGTGATGAAAAAAGTTTTGGGCTTTAAAACGCTGATTATATATTTGATTTCTATAATTTTAGGCTCTGTTGTTTTTGGTTTGGTGATTGACTATTTGCAGTTTAGCGGAACTTTTGACTTTTTAAAAGACCTTGTTGCTGTCTCTGATAGTCATGAGCATGAGAGTTCTGTTATTTCGTGGATTTCAACGGGAATTTTAATTGCTTTGCTTGTTAATGCACTTGTTATTAGCCGGTTAAGAGGAGAAAGACACGAACATTGTGGCGAGGGAGAGTGTTGTTGTCATCACGAACATTAACAAAATTGTTTTGTAAAATTCGTAAAAAAACATTATTTTTGCAGACAAGAAAATTATACAGTTATGAAATACTACGATCCAAGAGCCGACATATTATTCAAAAAGATTTTCGGACGCAACGAAGACCTTACAATCAGTTTTCTTAATGCTATGTTGCCGTTGGAAGGTGATGGTTTGATTAAAACTATAAAATATCTTCAACCGGAAGTCTTGCCCATAATTCCTGACCTCAAAGACAGCATTGTTGATGTATTGTGTGTGGATATTAATGGACGTACATTTGTTGTTGAAATGCAGATGTTTTGGACGTCGTATTTTAAACAGCGTATACTTTTCAACGCTGCGAAAATGTACGTTACGCAAATCGAACGCGGTGAAAACTACGATGCGTTGATGCCTGTTTATGGTCTTAATCTCGTTAACGATATTTTTGATAATACAAGCGAAGATTATTATCATTATTACACAATGTGTGAACCGTCTAATCCTGATAAAACGATAGACGGCATTGAATTGTTTTTCTTTGAGTTGCCAAAATTTAAACCGAAAACATTTTCAGAAAAGAAAATGCAAGTTTTATGGCTAAAATTCTTGACGGAAATCAACGAAAAAACCATCAATGTTGACCCTGAACTTTTAAAAAGTCCCGAAATTTCTAAGGCGTTAGATATTTGTACATATTTAACGCAAGAAGAGTTATTAGGATACGATCGTTATTGGGACGCTATCAGCACTGCAAAAACTCTTGCGTCTGGCAAATACAACGACGGTTTGGAGGTAGGGTTCGCAAAGGGACGTGCAGAGGGCGAAAAGAAAGGTCGCGCCGATGCAATGAGAGAAATGGCTCGTACACTCAAATCATTAGGCAAGATGACGATTACCGAAATATCCGAAGCCACGGGTCTTTCCCAAGAAGAAATAACCAAAATTTAAGATGAACTATGAACAATAAATTTTTTGCAGTTATCGCCGTAGTTTTTGTTGGGCTTGCTTTTGCTGTTGTGGCTTTTGTCGTTTTTTTAACGCGCGGAAAATCAGCCTTTTGGATTGACAAAAAAATGCTGCTCGGTGGTGTTTTGCTTTCGTTGACATCTTTTTTGGGTGCGGGCTGTTCGGGCTGCGGACAGGTAACGTGTTATGCTCCGGCAAATCCCGACCCTGAGATTCTCTGTTATGATGTCCCTGACCCAAATTATGAAAATGATTCCTCTGATACTCAGCAGTCAGACACGTTAAAAAACGGCGAAAAGAAATGAAACCGGAACTCCCGTTTGTAAGTTTTGAGGTTACGATGAGTTGCAACCTCAAATGCCGTTTTTGTTACAATCATCACAAAACTACCGGCGAAACACCCTTAACGTCTTCTTATAGTTTATTAGACAAAACCTTGCGCAGAATTTTTAAGGTTTTCAAAGTCGGACAAGTAACTTTTACGGGCGGTGAACCTTTCATGGGCGAAAGGTTCGGAGAACTTGTCTTGACGGCAAGGTTGAAAGGCGCAAGAGTTGCGGTGATTTCAAACGGAAATTTTGCCAAGGAAGAAAAATATATTCAACTTACAAAACTCGGCGTAAAATTGTTTGAACTTCCTGTTCATAGTTATGATCCTGAAATTCACGATTTTATGACGCGTTGCAAAGGCTCACATGCAAAATCTGTTTCAATTATCACCGCTTTGCAAAACTGTGGGGCAACACCTGCGGCGGTCATCGTTTTGACAAAATTCAACGCTAAAAACGCAGGTGAGACCGTTCGTTATATTTCGACGCTCGGAATAAAGAAAATTATGCTCAACCGTTATAATATCGGCGGCGAAGGCGTTGAATGTCCCTCAGAGATTCTGCCGACAAAATATCAACTTCAAAATGCGTTTCAAGAAATTTCTTTTGAGGCGTTAAAATGTGGAATATCAGTATTTTCAGGGGTTTGTACTCCGCATTGTATTCTTAATCCTAAGGATTACCGGGGCATACATTTTTCGTCGTGTTCATTTGACTTCACAAAACGTCCGATAACTATTGATTATTTTGGAAATCTTAGGTTTTGTAATCATTCGCCGGTGGTTTTGGGAAATATTTTTACGGATTCGGCGGAAAAAATTTTGCAAAATCCCGAATTAAAAAAATGGGAGTCTCTTGTGCCGGATTTTTGTAAAGACTGCAAAGAATATTCTGTTTGCAAAGGCGGTTGCCGTGCCGCAAGTCAACAATGCGGCTTAGGTCTTGATAAGCCCGACCCGGTGCTTTCTTTTTGGAGTGCTCCCTGTCAGCCCGCTTAATGTGAAATAAAAAAAGCGGTCTGCTGTTATCACAACGCTGACCGCATCCTTTTTACCAATTACACTAAATATGCATGAAATAAGTTTGTTAAATGTCTGTACTAATAACGTTGCAAAGATACTTATTTTTTTTATTCTGTAAATTTTTTTTTGTAAAATTAACAATTAATTTTTGAAACTGTGAATAGGAGCGGGGATTCTGCCTTTTCTGTTAACAAAAACGGAACAGTCGAACTGATTAACGGGCATTACGGGGGCGTGTCCTAATAGTCCACCGAAATCCACATTGTCGCCGACTTTTTTGCCTGCAACTGGAATTATTCTTACAGCCGTTGTTTTTTGGTTGACCATTCCTATTGCCGCTTCGTCGGCTATGATTCCCGAAATTGTTGCTGCTGACGTCTCGCCCGGAATTGCAATCATGTCAAGACCGACAGAGCAAACGCAAGTCATCGCTTCTAACTTTTCGATTGTCAGAGCGCCGGCTTCTACCGCCTGAATCATTCCCTGATCTTCGCTGACGGGAATAAATGCACCGCTGAGTCCGCCGACATACGAACTTGCCATTACGCCGCCTTTTTTTACCTGGTCGTTCAGGAGTGCGAGAGCCGCCGTTGTGCCGGGTGCGCCGGGGTGTTCAAGACCGATAACTTTCAAGATGTCGGCAACAGAATCGCCTACCGCAGGGGTCGGGGCAAGCGAAAGGTCAATGATTCCAAAAGGCACGTTCAATCGGCGTGAGGCTTCCTGAGCCACAAGTTGTCCGACACGTGTAATTTTAAAAGCCGTTTTTTTGATGGTTTCGCAAAGGGTTTCAAAATCGGCTTTTTCGAGATGTTCCAAAGCGTATTTTACCACGCCCGGACCGCTTACTCCGACGTTTATAATTGCGTCAGCCTCCGAAACGCCGTGAAAAGCACCTGCCATAAAAGGGTTGTCGTCAGGCGCGTTGCAGAGTACGACGAGTTTTGCGCAGCCGAGTGAGTCTTTGTCTTTGGTCTTAAAAGCCGTTTCTTTGATGACTTCACCCATAAGGCGCACGGCGTCCATGTTGATTCCGGTTTTTGTGGAGCCGACGTTGATTGACGAGCAAATCCTTTCGGTCTCAGCCAAAGCCTCTGGAATGGAACGGATTAAAAGTTCGTCGCTTTTGGTCATGCCTTTTGAGACGATTGCCGAAAATCCGCCCAAAAAGTTTACGCCGGTCTGTTTTGCCGCCTCGTCCAAAGCGACGGCTATTTTTACGTAGTCTTCTTCTTTTTTGCAGGCTGAGGCTCCGATGATTGCGGCGGGCGTTATCGAAATTCTTTTGTTGACAATCGGAATGCCGTATTCCCTTGAAATCTCTTCGCCCGTGGAAACGAGTTTTTCGGCGTATTTTGAAATTTTCGTTTTGATGTTTTGGCAGAGAGAGTCCACGCTGTCGTCAGCGCAGTCCAACAGGCTGATTCCCATGGTGATAGTTCTGACATCGAGGTTTTCGTGTTCTATCATCATGTTGGTTTCGGCAACTTCGTAAATGTTTATCATAATTTTTTAGATTCTGTGCATTTTGTTGAAAATTTCTTCTTTCTGACATCTTATGATAACGCCGATTTTTTCGCCGAGGGCGGTTAAGTCAGAGGCGATTTCATCGTGCGCTTTTTTTGCGTTTTGCATGTCAACAATCATCATCATGTTGAAATATCCTTGAACGATGGTTTGAGAAATATCGAGGATATTAATTTGGCTTTCAGCCAAATACGTGCAAACTTTTGCGATGATTCCGACGGCGTCCTTGCCGACGACGGTGATAATAGTTTTGTCCATTTTTTACAGTTTTAATTTTTCTGCAAATGTAAAAGTTTTTTTCGGCTTTTTGAAAAATTCTGTTTTTATTTTTTCATTGTTACTTCCAACTGCGGGAACGGAATATTAACGCCTGCTCTATCGAGTGCTTTTTTGCCGTGTTCCATATTGTAATAATAAACCGCCCAATAATCTTTTGGTTCACAATATGTTGACTGTCTTATACTTACACTATTATCACCAAGAGCGGAAACAACGCATGATGGTGCAGGGTCTTTCTTTGCGCCCGGAGCAGAGACGGCAACCTCCGTTAAAACTTGTTTTGCAGTGTCAATATCGGCGGCATAGTCAATTCCGAAGACAATATCAACACGTTTGTATCCTAAAATATTGTGATTGACGATGTTGCCGTTGCTTAATAGACTGTTTGGAATTATAATTGTCAAGCCTTGCGCAGTCGTAAGTTTGGTGGTAAAAATGTGAATGTCAGCAACAACGCCTGTAAAACCTTGTGCTTCAATCAAATCGCCGACTCTGTAAGGTTTGAAAATCAAAATCAGAACTCCGCCTGCAAAATTGGACAGCGAGCCTTGCAACGCCATGCCTATTGCCAAACCTGCCGCACCGAGCATTGTAATAAAAGCCGTAGTTTCAACTCCGACCATTTGCAAAACCGAAATCAGCAGCAAAACTTTTAAAATGATGTTAATCAGCGTTTTGAGGAAAGAACGGAGCGAGATTTCGACGTTGCGTTTTTCCATAACAATTTCTGTTAAGCGCAACAGTTTTTTTATAATCCAAAAACCGGCAAAGAGTATTATTATTGCTAAAATCAGTTTTGGACCGTAAGAAATAGCCAATTCAAGGAATTTTGTCCAAATGGCTTGTACGTTTACATTCATTTTTTTTAATTTTTATTTTGGGGACAAATATAGTAAATTTTTTTGCAACATTATGTTTGGATTTGTTACAAAAATTGATTATCCTCCTAATTCCAACTGATTTTTTACCAAATTGAAATAAATGCCACGCTTTTCAGAAAGTGTTTCGTGAGTGCCAACTTCTGCAATTTTGCCGTCTGAAAGTACAATTATCTTGTCTGCATTTTTAACCGTGCTAAGACGATGAGCCGCCACAATCACTGTTTTGTCTTTGTAAAACGATGACAGGTTTTCAACGATTTTGCGCTCGTTTTCAGCGTCAAGAGCGTTGGTCGCCTCGTCAAGAAAAATATAATCGGGATTTTTGTAAACCGCACGCGCAATCAAAATACGCTGTTTCTGACCCTGTGAAAGCCCGATTCCGTCAGCACCGATTTTAGTGTCAAATTTTAGCGGCAACGACATCACAAAGTCAAAAATGCAGGCGGTTTCGGCGGCTTGCTTCAAACGCTTAAAGTCAATTTCGCCGTCCCCGACTGCGATGTTATGGGCAATACTTTCCGAAAAAATCACACCTTCCTGCATCACAACCCCGCATTTGCTGCGCCAAAAGTCAAGATTGATGTCGCCGAGGTTTTCTTCGCCGATAAAAATTCCGCCTTCCGTGGGCTCGTAATAACCGAGCATCAGTTTTATGAGCGTTGTTTTGCCGCTGCCTGAGGCTCCGACAATCGCCGTAACTTTGCCGCTCTCAAAAAGTACGTTGATGTCTGTTAAAGTGTTTTTCAAGCGGTGAATATTGTATTTAAAATTTACGTTTTTAAATTCGATTCCGTTACAATTTTCTGAAACTTCGTTGATTGGGCGCGAAAAATTTTCATCAGTTTTGTCGTGAATTTCGTTGATACGTTCAAGGCTGATTTTAACGTCTTGAACCGAATAGAAAAATTCCGTAATCTGTTCCACCGGCGAATTTAACTGCCCTAAAATGTACTGAACCGCCATCATCATACCAAGTGTCATGTCGCCCGAAATTACAGATGTCGCCGCAATCACCGTCATAACAATATTTTTGCCTTGATTGACCAACACTCCTCCCGCTTCTTGTAACTGTTGAAGTTTCAATGTTTTGGCTTTGACGGCAAAAACTTCTTTTTCTGATTGTTCCCACTCTTTGCGACGGCGGAGTTTGCAGTTTTGAAGTTTTATTTCCTGAACCGAAGTTACAAACTGATACGTGCGGTTGTTGACCTCGGCTTGTTTGGAAAACGTGATGTAATCCAAGACTTTACGGCGTTTTAAAAAAGCAACAGTCCACAATCCGTAAAGCACTGACCCGATGATAAAAACCGCAAAAATTTTGATGCTGTAAACGAACAAAACACCCGAAAAAATCAAAAAAGTCAAAAACGAAAAAAAGGCGTTAAGTGTTTTGCCGGTTAAAAAATATTCCACTCTTTCGTGGTCGTGTATGCGTTGCAAAATGTCGCCCGTCTGTTTCACGTCAAAAAACTTCATCGGCAGTTTCAAGAGTTTTATAAAAAAATCGCTGATGAGCGAAATATTTATTTCCATGCTGATTTTCAGCAAAATTCTTTGACGGATAAAGTCGATGACGGTTGCGCTGAATGTCAAGATTAATTGTCCGATAAGAATCAGCCAAATGAGGTCAACGGATTGATTTTTAATACCTTTATCAACGACAGCCTGCATAAAGAAAGGCAATGCTAACTGTATCAGGCTGCCGATTGTTAGGGCAAAAAAAATGAAAATGAATTGTTTTTTGTATTGTTTTAAATAGTTAAGTAGAAACTTAAAAGAGCGTTTTTCTGTCGTTGGTTCGCTGACGGTTTGCGCTTGAAAAAACTGCGAAGTCGGCGTTAAAAGCATCACAACGCCTTTATCTTCGCCGTTAGAATTTGTTGAAATCCAGCCGCTTTTAAATTCGTCTTCGTTGTAATTCACAACACCGATTCCGGGATCGTAAACGCGGAATTTTTTGCTGCGGCGGATTTTGTCCAACACGACGTAATGGTTTTGATTCCAGTGCAATACGGCTGGTAGAGGCGCGGATTTTAATGCTTTGAGGTTGCACCGTCCGCAGACGGCATGAAGTCCGAGTTTTTCGGCTGTCTGAGCAAGCCCCAAAAGGCTCATTCCTTCGGCATCCGCCTGAGCGTACTGTTCCAAAAATTCAATGGAATAATCCCGTCCGTAATGGTTGAAAGCCATTGACAGACAGGCTATTCCGCATTGCATTGCACGCGAAAGGAGTGTGAGTTTCATATTACATCCTTTGTTTTTCGTCGTTTCCTGCGCCCGTGCCTTTGTATTTTGATTTGGCGGGGTTGAAACGATATTTTAATGTAAGTGTTACAAGTCTTGTTTCAAAAAGTTTGTCTTGATGCAAGAAAACATCATAATTGTAAAAATCAATTTTTTGCGCTGACGTATTGAAAATGTCTGAAACCGATAGTTTTACATTCAGAGCCTCGTTGAAGAAAGATTTTTGAATGTTGAAAGATGCTTTGAAAGTTTGATTCATTTCAACGTTTTCATAACTTCCCTCACTCATGTAATCCAAATCTAATCCGATGATATATTTTTTCGGCAAAGTAAAATTGTTGTATAATTGAGCCATTGCTATCGGATTGTTCATATTCTTTGTTTTGCCGCAATATTCGGTTTTGAA
>JAEEXW010000021.1 GCA_016287995.1 Bacteroidales bacterium | reverse complement strand
TACGACATAAAACTTTTAAAATAAAAAATGAAGAAATTTCTACTTATCTTTGCCTTGTTGTTAGGATATTTTAATGCCGTACCGCAAAAAGTCGGCTTGGTTTTGAGCGGCGGCGGCGCAAAAGGGCTTGCACATATCGGAGTTTTAAAGGCTTTTGAAGAAAACGGCATACCAATAGACTATATTACTGGAACTTCAATGGGCTCAATCATCGGAGCATTATACGCCTCCGGATATACAACCGACGAAATGACCGAACTTTTCACCTCGGACAAATTCAAGACATGGCTCAGCGGCACAACAGCAGAGAATCTTCGCTTTTTCTACAAAAACGAAGACCCAACCGCTGTTTGGCTGAATCTTAGAATGAACGTGGATTCTGTTCTAAAAATATACTTGCCAACCAATATCATTTCGTCTTATCAGATGGACTTTGCCTTTGAGGAAATCATGGGAAAATCCGCGGCAGCAGCAAGATATAATTTCGACTCGCTTATGGTGCCATTTAGGTGCGTAGCCTCTGACGTCTACAAAAAGAAACCCGTTATTTTCAAAAACGGACATCTAAGCACTGCTGTACGCTCGTCGATGGCCATACCGCTGTATTTTAAGCCAATGATTTATCAGGGTAGCCTGCTTTTTGACGGCGGAATCTACGACAACTGTCCTATTGACGTTATGGAAAACGATTTTGACCCTGACATTATAATCGGCGTTCAGGTTTCCACCAACAATGAAAAACCCAAAGAAGACGACCTTATGAGTCAGATTGAAAACATGGTAATGGACCCAAGCAACTACACGATACCAAAGGAAAAAGGCATCATGCTGATTCCTGACGTATTGAACCACAGCACGTTGGATTTTTCGCCGGTAGACGACCTCATAAAACGCGGCTACGACGAGGCTATATCAAAGATGGACTCGTTGAAATACCTTATTCAAAAGCGCGTTACAAAAGAACAGATGGCAGAAAAACGCCGCAAATTCAAAGAGAGACTTCCTGAAATGGTGTTTGACGACGTAGTAATCAACGGTCTGAAACATTCTCACGCAAAATACATTGTCGCCTCTTTCAGAAATTTCAAAAACGACACTATCGGTATTGACAACATGAGAAAAGAGTTTTACAAAGTTGCCGCCGACAAGACATTGGACAGAATTTATCCGACAACAACCTACGACGAAAACACCGGCAATTACAGTCTCAACATGGAACTCACAAAAAGCAAATCCATAAGCGCGAAAATAGGCGGCAATATTTCAACAGCCGCAAACTGCGAGGGTTTTGTCGGCGCGGAATATCTGTATTGTGCTTATATTCCGATAGAAACCTCAGTCAACGGCTATTTCGGACGTTTTTACACCTCAGGTATGGCGAAAATGAAAGCGTATTTTCCTGACCCTATTTTCTCCGTTGAAACCGCCGTGCAACTAAACCGTTATAATTACATGGAGGCAGACCCAGACGTATTTTTTGTTGACACGCGCAGTCCCGTGTCAATAAAACACGACATGGAATATTACGTAAACTTGATTGCACCAGTTTCCATGGCTGGAAAAATCACACTCGGACTTTCAACCGGAAGTTTTTCGGAGCAATATTATATGTCGCCGTCATACAAATCTTCTGACAAACTTGACAAAACGCAACTCGGATATTTTGGTACACATATTACTTTTCAATACCAAACCCTCAATCATATCACGATGCCGGGCAAAGGAATAAATTTTCTATTAAAAACAAAGTACACCAAAGCAAAGGAAAAGTTTTTGCCGGGTTCGGATTTTACGGGCGACAAAAAAGACCTGAAAACCATAAACAGAAATTTCTACGAGATTTACGCTTTTTATGAAAACTATAATTTGCGCACTCAAAACGGCAAAATAGGTTTTCCGTTTTCGGCAGAATTGAATTTGAGCAAACACGACAGCCTTATGAATTCTATGGCTACGCTTCTTTCCACAAATGCCTACCGTCCGACAGACTACACAAAAACCATGCTGTTTGAGGATTACAGAGCATTGAAATACATCGGAGCAAGTTTGGGCGTAATGTACTATTTCTCAGACGATTTCACGTTCAGGCTTTCGGGCTTTGCGTTTGTGCCGTATCAAAAGGATTTTCTTACTGTCAACGAACAAGGCAACCGCTTTGAACTTATAAGAAAAGGCGATTTTGACGGTTTTAAATACTTTTTCAACGCGGCATTGTCATACCAGACTTTTATCGGACCGATAGCCTTTACGGCGCGTTACGAGCCAAAAGGCAAAAGCAATTTCTACTTTATGTTCAATATCGGTTTTATGCTGTACAACAAGAGTTGGTGGGATAGAAATTAAACTAAATTAGATGAAATTTATCCAAAATTTCATCTTTATAATCTTCAACAATTTTTAGCGTATTGCCTTCACATTCCACGATATTGTCGCCGATTTCGTCAAAGAATTTTTCGTTAAGATTGTCGGCAACAATTGTCGGCATTAGGTGATGCTCTTTAATTAAATTGTCGGGATTGTCGCCTTTTAAAAGCATAACAAGAATCTTGGTTTCAATGTCTAAGACTTTTTCTTGTTGCGGCGTTTCTTCTATAACGGTCTTATTTTCAGAACTTTCAAAAATTTCATCTTCCGTCAAAAGGCTATCGCGAGTTTGCGCGGCGTTTTGACGGATATTTTCAAGACTTTCTAAATTGATGTCAACTTTTGGGCGCAGAGCCTCCTCTTTTTTGCGTTTGTCGTCTTCGATAACGGCATTGATGTACGGCAAAAACCAAACATCAGTAGGATTCTCTTTTAAATATCTTCCCGTCTTAAAATAACGTCTCAGCCGGGCCTCTATCAGATGCAAAATCCCTGATAACAGTTTAGTATCAAAACGGTTATAGTTGTAGCATTGTAAATGCCATTGTCCGTTGTGATATAAAAATTTACGAATTTCATTAACCCCGTATATGTTTTCCTGCTGATTTTTGGAATAGTAGACAGCGTTTGAAAACGGTTGCCAGATATACGAATCCATACCGCCAAAACATTTTTTCATCAGACCGCCGTCTTCTGAAAAATTCTCTACCGCATAACGCCAAATTTCCGCCGCCAAATTTAGACCTTCGTCCGGCAGTTTGAAAGCCGTTTTTTTATCCGCTAAGGCAAAAAGCGCATCAAGAAGTAACGAATCAGGATATTTTTCGGGGTGCGCTAATACCAAAAGAGTACGGTCCATGGTGAAAAAATCCTTGTAATATTTCGTTAATTCACTAACAGACAAGGCGTTAACAATAATAAAATCAGGAATCCAACGGCTAATATTCCGCTGAATGTGCAAAGAATTATAACTTATATTTACAACTTCGTTATAGATTTCCTGCAATTTTTTCAAACCCTCTTCTGCTGACTTTGTGCCGATACCGTTCAAGAGTTCATAAATATAGATGTATATAAACGAATCTGAGGTTTTCTCAAATATGCCTTTGCGAATTTTTGTGCGCCACGAGAAATATCCGCGCAACTGTTTGACATTCAAGTCATGATAAGTGGTGTAATATTGTTTGTTGACCTCGCCGTTCCAAAGAAAATCGTCTTCGTAATCCTCCATAAATTTGCCCTGACAGAAAAAATTTTCAGCACGTTTTTCGGGTGTCGCAGCACCGTAAGAATATAGTTGCTGCATTTTACGGATTTTTTCAGGGATTGAACTATCGGAAAGTAAGTTAGCGGAAAAAAGCGGCGTATCTTTATAATTACTTGTAGAGGTAGGTACATCGTCAAACGTAAAAGTAAAACTTCCCGCCTGACTCTCCCTATCAACAGCGTACTTGAAAAGCATTTTAACTATTTCTTTGTCGGTATGGGAATCGAATTTTATTCCTACCCAATCTTCACCCTTCATACGGAAAGGTTTGTAAATGAAATTATAGCCGCTCAGGTAGAAGTCCATTTTTCCGCATTTTAAATCACAGACTTCGATAATTTCACCGGACTCTCTGTCCCATTGCCGCATAAGGAGAGCAAGTCTGCCGCCTGTTGTTATGTGGCAGAGTTCTGATACTTCGGGCAAGCCGGTTTGTTTGTGCCGCTCTTTTATGCCGAAATATTGTTCCGCGTATTTTGTTAAATCCGATAAGGTCATGGCGCAAAATTAATATTTTTTTGTCAGCGTTACAAGTTGTGGCTTAAATTTTCCCATTTTTTTTGTTACCCTTGCAAAGAATCAAAATTGAACTTTGCGGTAGTTCAAACTGAGTTTGTTTGTAAAATCGGCATCGAGTTTTCGTTCGTATTGACTCTGATAAATCTTGCTTTGGGCAAAAGTTATAACGCTAAAAAGTGTCAAAAAAATTAAAAATAGAGTTTTCGATTAAATATATATATAACTAAACTTTCGCCCCGTTACAAAATAATCCTTATCCTCGAAGATATGAAAAAATCTATTGACGAAATAAAAATTATAATGTCCTTTGAAGAAACCTCATATTACAGCGCAAAATCAAGAATCAACGGGGCGAAAAAATAATTGTAAAAGCGGAAAACTTTTGTTACCTTTGCGAAGAATCAAAATTGAAAGTTATGAGCAGATTTTTAGACTACGGAAATTCGGATTTTAAGCGCATAAAAAACAGCAATTTCGTTGATAAATCTGGGTTAATCAATGTGTTAAATGATAAAATTGACACCGAAAAAAGTTTTATGTGCATTTCACGTCCGCGGCGGTTTGGAAAATCCGTTGCGGCAAAGATGATTTATGCTTATTACGACCGCTCATGCGATTCAAGAGAATTGTTTAAAGGCTTGGAAATCACCAAATCACCCGATTTTGAAAAGCATTTAAACAAATATCCGACGATTTATTTGGATTGGAATTTTTTTGTTTCAAAAGATAAAAATACCGTAGTAAAAGAGGCTCAAAAAACAATAATTCAAGATTTAAAAGAGTCGTATCCTTTTTTGGAGGAAACTGACAATTTGATGTTTGCGTTAACAGAAATCAACAGTAAAACCGGCGACCGTTTTGTTTTTATCATTGACGAATGGGATATGCTTGTAAGAGACGTTAACGAAGAGGTTCAGAAAGAGTACGTTAATTTGTTGAGGTCGCTATTTAAATCGAACACTGCCAACAAGATTTTTCTGTTGGTTTACATGACTGGAATTTTGCCGATTATCAAAACCGAAACGCAGTCAGCATTGAATAATTTTGACGAACTGAGTATAATAGATCCTGCACAAACCGCTAAGTATTATGGTTTTACCGAAAATGAAGTTAAACAAATATGCGAAAAATTCCAAATGGATTTTCCCCTTATGGAACACGCTTACGACGGATATATTTTCGGTAGTGAAAAATCCATGTTTAATCCAAATTCGGTAATGCTTGCAGTAGAAAAACGTAACTACAATAGCCATTGGTCTAAATCTGCATCTTTCACAACGATAGAGCATTACATCGAAATTGATCACGATAATGTGCAACAAAAAATCATCAAAATGCTTAACGGTGAAAGTGTTACGGTGGAGGTTACAAGTTTTCGCAACGATATGAAAAACATCGACAATTCAGACGATGTTCTAACGCTTTTGGCACATCTCGGCTATTTGTCTTACAATCCCGAAGATTGTACTGTTAGAATACCGAATACCGAAGTTGCCGGAGAGTTCCGTCTTTCAATCGGGCGTGCCGGGTGGGGCGAGGTTTCTGCTGCTCTGACTGATTCTTTGACGCTGATTAACAGAACGATAGCGATGGATGCGGATTATATTTCAGAGGCTTTCGATAAATATCGTTTTGAATCCTCGTCAATCATCAAATACAAAGACGAAAATTCGATGGCGTGCGCGATAACTATTGCATATTATGCAGCAAAACGTTACTACAAAATTTACCGTGAACAACCTGCCGGAAAAGGTTTTGCTGATATGGTTTTCGTTCCGCTTCATAATTCAACGCGTCCGGCGATTGTTATCGAACTAAAACACAACAAATCAGCACAAGGCGCAATCGATCAAATCAAAAACAAAAATTATCCGTCGGCACTGAAAGGCATTTCGCAACGGATAATTCTTGTCGGAATTAATTGGAGCAAACGTAAGGCAAAACACGACGTTAAAATCGAAGTGGTGGAGCCGTGATAAGTTTTACATCCTTTCTTTTTCGTCGTTTCCTGCACCGGTGCCTTTGTATTTGGATTTTGCCGGATTGAAACGGTATTGAATCTGCAAATAAAATTCCCGCGTGTCGTATGTGTCATAAATATTCATATAACCCATTTTCGACAAGGATTTTATATCGCGGCGGGTGTCGCCCGTAATGTCTGAAACGCCAGCCTCAACATTCAGCGCACCGTCCAAAAACGATTTTGAAACGCAAAAATCCAATACAAAGTAGTTTGAGCGGAAATAATTGGACTCACAATGCCCTTTGCCATAAAAATTTACGTCCAAATCAAACGTCCAGCCGCTTTCAAAATCAAAACAGTTGTCAAGTTCTGCCGTCAGACACGGTTTGTTGAGTTTTTCTGTAACTGATTGGGACTCAACCTCAAAACGCTGCTTTCTGAACGTCAAATCAAACTGCGGCGTGTAAAATCCGAACTCCGGCGCGGCAGAAAAATTCAACGCCAAACCCTGAACATGCCTGTTATAGTTGACAGGTCGGCTAATATGAACCTCTGGATTGTCGTAATCAACTGTGCCGTAATACATTATGTAATTTTTAACATCGCGGTACGAGGCGGAAAACTGCAAAAATTTCCACGAAACAAGATACGTAAAATCGCTGATTTCGCGCGGCAAAAGTGCTGAATTTCCAGATTCAATAAAATAACGGCTGCCATACATATACGAATTTCTCAGCATAAAATACGACGGACGTTTGGTCTTTTTCGTATATGAAAGGTTCATTTCAAAGTCGCCCGGCGAAAAACTAAGCGATGCCGACGGAAACCAACTGCTGTATTTTCTTGACGTTTCTTCGTCCAAAACTTCGCCGTTAAAATATTTAAAATCAACATCTTCATAACGCAAGCCCGCTTTTACGCTCCATTTGTCGGAAAACTTGTAACCATACTGCAAAAATGCCGCTGTGGTAGTCTGACGGCTGCGGCTCTCAACCGTCGGAACAAATTCTTCTGCTCTGCTTTTGAAATTGTCGCGGTAGTCAGAAAAAATGTTTTCGCCGCCGAAATTAATTTTTCCGCCAAAAAGTTTATGACCCAAAACGAGTTTTTCCGCAAACATTTTACTGTCAACTTTGTCGGACGTTGAAAATTCTCTGTCGTCCTGAAAATCAGCATTTTCGGTATTCATAGTGTTTTTGTCAACAAAATTTGTAAAAATATCAGCATTGAAATCAACCGAAAAACCGCCGACATTTCCGTTGTAATAGGCGTTGAGGGAATGTGAAAAATCCTTGTCGCATTTTGCGCGGCTGCCTTCCGCAATTTCGTCAACAAATTCTCCGTTTTTATACGCCATGAGACTGCCAAGAGCGGTTTGGTCGTCTTTGGAATCATCGTTGAACTGGTATTTAATTCCGGCAAAATTCTGCGCATTGAACTGATAATTGACACCGCCCGAATAACGCATACTACATTGCTTATAATCAACACTTTCCGACTGTTTTGTTTCCCACAGAGCATCGGTTTGTCTGAGGTCATAAGTCTCTGACTGCAAAAATGATTTGGTGTCGTAACAAAACACACCGCCGAAAACGTCCAAATTTCCACGCCGATAATTAAAATTTAGTTTCGTGATATAATCACTGTATTCGCATATCGAGTACAGACCGAGAGCATCAAAACTGAAACCGTCGCCGACGGGCTTCAAAGTATAAATTTTGATGACGGATTCTACTTCCGCGCCGTATTCCGCGCCGGGATTGTTGATTACTTCAACGTATTTCACATTTTTAGGGTCAAGGTTCTTTAACTCGTTGTCGTCACGCACTTTTACGTTGTTGATGTAAATTTCGGGCGTTCCTTTACCAAAAACTTCTATGCCGTCTTTTGTGAGCGTAACGCCGGGCAGTTTGGCGAGCATTTTGTCGCCGCTCAACGTCTTGGTTAGCAGCGTGTTTTGAACGTCCGTTACCATTGCGCCGTCTTTTATCCTCGTTTTTGGCAAACCGGCTGAAACTGTGATTTCTTGAAGTTCCAAATCCGAATTTTTCAAAACGATTTTTTCAAAAGAGTCATTGACACTTAAAATTTTCGTTTCGTAACCAAGACACGACACGCTTAAAAATTTTGCGTTCTGACTTTTTTCAACGGAAAATTTTCCGTTTTCGTCGGTGATTGTGCCGCTAAGAAAAACCGAGTCAGCCGACATCAAAACCACATTAGCAAAAATAACGGGCGAATTGTTTTCAGAAAAAACGCCGCCCGTTATCGTCTGGGCAAAAGATGCTGCACTCAAAAATGCAACCAAAATTGTTAATAAAAATCTTTTCATTTCGTTTGTGCGTTTTTTAATTTTTTACGCTGCAAAATTATGTCTGAGAAATTTCCCGCGCAATAGCCGTTGCTGACCCAAAAAAGTCAAGTTATTGAAAATAACCATGTTGCAATTTTGCAACACTTCGTTTTGCAACAAAAATCAGGTGTTGAAGGCTTGCAACAACGGTAAAAAATCTGTATTTTTGCGCCGTCAAAAAAACTGTTTTTAACATGAAATTTATAAAACTTCTGATAGTTTTGGCAGCGTTTTTTACGGCGTGCGAACACAAACCCGAACCGAATGTGTATTTGGTTTCGTCATACGATTTGCTGAAAAAAGGCGATTTGGACACAGCGAAACTTCTTGTTGAAAAGGCGGAGCGCAAGAGTGAGGCTGACGACGCGCTTTATTATTTGGTACGCGGTGCGGTTGCGGCGGCAACCTTGGAAAGGTCTTACCGTGATTTTGACGGCGCAGAAAAATGTATTAGTTTTTTTGAGGGCGATGACGAAAAATCTGCGTGGGCGCATTTCATAAAAGGCGAACTTATGTACAATTCTAACCGTTGGGAAGAGGCGGCGGTTGAGTGGCGGACGGCGGAAAAACTCGCTGCAAAAACCTCCTGCGACGAACTTAAATTCCACGTTTACTTGAAGTTGGTATATTTGAACTTAAATTCAGGCAATTTTGACGGCATTGAATTTTGGTTGGAACAGATGCAGAAACACGTCGTTACAAATTTTGACAAGTCTGAATTTTATTATCAAAAATGTTTCATTCCGGATATGCCGACAGACAGTGTCAGGTTTTATGCCGAAAAAGCGGTCGAATACGCAGAAAAATCGCCGAAATTCTACGCCGGTATTTACAAATATTACAAATTGGCGGAGGTGGTAATGGACAAAGACGATTCTTTGTCTGAAAGCCTGATAATCAAGTCGTTTGATAACGGCGTACATTTTCAGGGGTATTCGATTTTGGGACAGATTTACCTCAGGCGCGGCGACATAAAAAAGGCGGAGGAGTATTTTTCAAAATCTACTGACGGCGTTTACTGGGTTGACAACGAAATCAAAATCAACAGACTTTTGGGCGAGTTTTATGCCGGTAAAAACGATTACAAAACGGCATACGGACACGCGCTTTTGAGTTCGGCTGCCAAGGACACAATGATTGCATTTTATCAGAACAGCGGCGTAAAAACGACGCAGACAAAATTTGCCGACGAAATCGAAAACCTCAAATTAAAATCCGCTTTTGAGAAGAAGATTTTTCTGACAATATCTGTTTCGGCAGTGATTTTGGCTGTTTTGGTTTTGACGGTGGTTTTTCAGAAGTTAAAACTTTCGGAACGTTCGCGCAAAATTTTTGAGGCTCAGCAGACGATAAACGGTTACAATCAGAAAATCAAAGATTTACAAAACACGAGTCAAGACAAAGACGATTCAGAGATAAAATTTTTGCAGCAAAAAGTCCAAGCCTTGGAGCAGAAATTTTCAGACGTTTATGTCCGTGGCAAAGAACTTTATTCACAGATACTCAGCGACAAAAAAATCGGACGCTGGTCAAAAGAGGATTACAAAAATTTCATTGACTATTATCAAAGTGTTGATTTTCTGTTTGTTTACGGTTTTGAGACGGATTATGTAAGTCTCACCGACCGTCAGAAAATTTTTCTGATTCTTCTGCATATCGGCAAAACAAAAGAGCAGGTTATGCAGATAATGACGATTGAGGACGTAACTTTCAGGTCGATGAAATCAAGATGCGAGGGACAGAAAAAATAATTGTAAATAAGGGCTTGGAAATAAGGCATTTCGCGACAGATAATTCTTGTTGGAATCAATTGGAGCAAGCGAAAAGCAAAACACGACGTTAAAATCGAAGTGGTGGAAGGTTAAAGTTAGCACCGTCCATTGACAAACAAATTATTGAGCCACTGTCCAATAATTTGTTTGACAAAACAAACCGCCTTGAAAGAGCCGTCAAATTATCCGAAACTTACACCGCGTTATAAAATAATCCTCGTTCTTGAAGATATGGGAAAAACGGTCGAAGAAATCAAATTGATAATATCATTTGAGGCAACCTCGTATTTCAGCGCAAAATCAAGGATAAATTCGGCAAAAAAATAAATTTTTGCTATTATAGAAAAAAAACGGGACGTTGCACTGCAACGCCCCGACATTTACAAAAAAATTTTATCTGTAATTCTCCAAATCTTCAACTTTTCCGTTGTCGATGTAGGTCTTGCGCTGAGCGTTGTCGGCTACTGCAAGTTTGAAGAATGTGTTAGCGGGTTTTTCATATTGTTCGCCGCGCAAAGAGTCGGTGAAAAGCAAGTACGAAATCACTATGTTGCCAGCCATTTCTACCAAGTTGCGAGCCTGAAAATCAAGATACTCCTGATTTTTCAACTCCGTAACCTTTGCAACTGCCGCCTTGAAATCTTCTGTCATTTCCAACAGTTTCGCTTTCTGAGCCGCAAATTTCTCAACGCCTTCAAGCATTTTGTCGTATTCTGCCATGCGCTCTGCAAAAATGCCCGTCGTAACGCCTTTTATCGCCGCAACTACCTGCAACTGTGATGTTCCTTCGTAAATCGTCGTGATTCTCGCGTCACGAACCATTCTTTCAACGGGGAAATCTTTCATGTAACCTGAACCGCCGTGAATCTGCAAAGCGTCATAACATACTGAATTACACCATTCTGACGAGAACAGTTTCAAAAGCGGCGTGAAAGCGTCAGCCATTTTTGAAAAATATTTCAAGTCGTTGCGTAATTCTTTGGGAAGTGTGCCTTTGTTCTTTCTTTCGGTCAAAAGTTTCGACATATCAACAAATCTCGCTGTTTCATAAAGCAACGAACGCATACCTTTTATTTTAGCATTCATATTGCCAAGCAACTGATAAACAGCCGGGAAATTGATAATCGCTTTCTTGAACTGCTCACGCTCACCGGCATATTTCAATGCTTCACGATATGCAGCCTCTGCAATACCAACTGACTGTCCGCCAACGCCTAAACGTGCGCCGTACATAAGCGACATCACATATTTTATAAGTCCGAGTTTCTCCTCGCCGACAAGTTTTGCCGGAGCGTCCTTGTAAACCATTTCGCAAGTCGGAGAACCGTGAATACCAAGTTTATTTTCTACTCTGCGGACAATTTCGCAATGTTTGTCCTTGTCATAAACAAAAAGTGAAAGACCACGTCCGTCGGTTGTGCCTTCAACTGAACGCGCCAATACGAGTTGAATATCAGCATCGCCGTTGGTAATAAAGCGTTTAACACCGTTCAAAAGCCACATTCCTGACTCTTCATCGTATTTTGCTTTCAGTTGAACCGACTGCAAGTCAGAGCCCGCATCCGGCTCGGTCAAAACCATTGACAAGGTTGCACCCTGAGCCACTTTCGGTAAGTATTCTGCTTTGATTTCGTCAGAGGCAAACTCCAAAATCGTTTCAGCACAATCTTGCAAGCCCCAGAAGTTACAGAAACCGCCGTCAGCACGGGAAACCATTTCGCCAACCATCATATAAGGAACGTTTGACATATTCAAACCGTCGTACTGTCTTGGCATGGTGATTCCCCAAACGCCCGCTTTTTTCAACGCTTCGTAATCTTCCGTAGCGTATTTGTTGTATTTAAGGTGGTCGTTTTCAATTGAATGACCTTCAAGGTCGTTGCCCTCAGCATTTGGTGCGATAACGTCAGCGCAGACTTCACCGCAGATTTCCATCACTTTGTCGTAATTATCCAAAGCGTCTTCAAAATCTTTTGGGGCGTAATCGTATTTGTCCTTGTCGGAATAGTCTTCGTTTTCTCTAAGGTCTATGATGCGTTTCATCAACGGGTGTCCGAGATGAAATTTCAAATCTTCGTTGTCAGTATAAAAATTTGCCATTTTCTTCCGTTATTTAGAATTTGCTTTGTAATATTTAATCATTTTGGGCAAAACGGTTGCAACGTCGCCCGTTACAACGTAGTCAGCGATTGCATTTATCGGAGCATTTTCGTCCGTGTTGATTGACACGATAATTGACGATTCCTGCATTCCGGCTCTGTGCTGAACTTGTCCTGAAATTCCGCACGCAATATAAAGTTTGGGTCTGACAGTAACGCCCGTCTGTCCGATTTGACGTTCATGTTCGCAGAAACCTGCGTCAACGGCAGCCCTTGATGCGCCGACTTGTCCGCCGAGAACATCTGCCAATTCATGAAGAAGTTGGAAATTCTCTTTTGAGCCCACGCCGTAACCACCGGCAACAATAACAGGAGCGGCTTTAAGGTTGATTTTTGATTTTTCGATATGACGTGAAATGATTTCAACCGCAAAATCAAGGTCGGTAACGGATTTTTGCCAGTCGATTTTTTTGATTTCGCCTTTGTAATTTTCGTCGAAAACCTCTTTTTTCATAACGCCTTCTCTGACGGTTGCCATTTGCGGACGTGTATGAAGGTTCAAGATTGTTGCGATGATATTTCCGCCGAAAGCCGGACGAATTTGATACAACAAATCTTTATAAGGTGTAACAGTCTGCGTAAGTTCGCCGGTCTGAGGATCTTTTGTGGTTTTCTTTTCTTCATGGTCGCCGATTTCCAACGATGTACAATCGGCTGTAAGACCGCATCTCAACGCCGAAGCAACTCTTGGAGCCAGGTCTCGTCCGATACTTGTTGCGCCGAAAAGCATAAGTTGCGGTTGCTCTTGTTTAACGAGGTCGCAAATAATTTTCTGAGTTGGAAGTGTCTGATACGGAGCGAGTTTTCTGTCGTCTGCAACGTGAATGACATCAACGCCGTATTTATAAATTTGTCTTCCGATATTATATAAATTGTAGTCAACGGCAACGGCTTCGAGTTTGCAACCAAGGGTTTGGGCAAGTTTTTTGCCTTTTGAGAGGAGTTCGAGGCTGACATCTGCCACAACGCCGTTTTCTGTTTCGCAAAATACAAATAAATTATTCATTTTCAATATTATCCCAAAATGTGGTTAGACAATAAATCTTTAATTAAAACGTCGATGTCGCCATCAGAATCAGTGAGTTTTTTTGATTCTTTTGCTTGAAGGACAACTGAATCGATTTTTTTAACGGTGGTCGGCGAACCGGCCTTTCCGACTTTGTCGTCTTCGACTTTAATATCGTCAGCACCCCAAGTTATGATTTTGCTTTCGTCGTTTTTGTTTTTCATATAGAATTTGGCGTTGCGAGTCCTGCACGCAGCGGCCGAGCCGTGAACCGTTATCAAAACGGGGAACGGACATTTTACGGTTTCGATACCGGATTCCAAACGTCTGCGTACTGTGATTGAACTTTCCGTTAAGTTTTCGATTTCTTCTGCGTAAGTGATTTGCGGGATTGAGAGTTTTTCAGCCGCCTGAGGACCAACCTGAGCGGTGTCGCCGTCAATAGCCTGACGTCCGCAAAGAACCATGTCGTAATCGCCGACGTTTTTTATTGCCTGAGCGATTGCATAACTTGTTGCCAAGGTGTCAGAGCCGCCTAACTTTCTGTCGGTTAAGAGGATACCTTTGTCAGCACCTCTATAAAGGCCTTCTTTTAAGACTTCTGCGGCTTTTGGCAGACCCATTGTTAATACTGTGATTTGCGTATTTGGGTAATTGTCTTTGATTCTAAGGGCTTGTTCAAGAGCGTTCAAGTCCTCAGGATTTATGATTGCGGGAAGGGCGGCGCGGTTCATTGTACCGTCTTCTTTCATAGCATCTTTGCCGACATTGTGGGTGTCTGGCACTTGCTTCATTAAAACAATAATTTTAAATCCTTTCATTGTATATATTTTCTTAATAATAGGTTTAAAAATTTTTTCGCAAGGTAGACATTTTTATTCAAACGGGCAAATTTTTTTGGAAATTTAGGTTTTTCTGGATATTTTTGCCAAACAAACAAAAATCATAAAATGAATCCCATTGTACAATTAGATCAAGACATTACTCTTGCCATAAACGGCTTCAACTCAGAGAGTTTCGATCCGTTTTTCTATTATGTATCCTCCAAATACGTTTGGTTTGTAATCGGAGCACTGCTTATTTTTTATGTTTTCAAAAAGGCACGTCCCGAATATAGAAAAGCCATAATTTTTATGATATTTTTAGCACTGGCAATTCTGTGCGCAGACCAGATTTGCAACCTTTTTAAATACACGGTTCAAAGATTCCGTCCCTGCCATGACGATACGATAAAAGATATTGTTCATATCGTAAACGGCGACCGCGGTGGAAAATACGGATTTTTCTCGGCTCATGCCGCAGTATTTTTCACGATAGCTTTTATGACCAAGAAATATTTCTCCAACAAATATTATAATTTTGGTGTTTACTTTGCTGCCGTATTAGTTTCATATTCAAGAATTTATCTGGGACGACATTTCTTGGGCGATATAATTTGCGGCGCATTGGAAGGTACTTTAATCGCATGGGGCGTTTACTATTTTTATGAAAAATTTTTAACAAAATACACAGCGAAAAAAAGCACAAAAAAAGTTTTCGATTTCAAATAAAAAAGTATTATTTTTACGGCGATAATAAAAAAATAACAATGGCAGATTTTAAAAACCATATATCGGTCGGTGCTGCAACAGGTTTCGCAGTTGCAATTATTTCATATAATTGGAATTTGATACCTAATGCGTACATGGCGATTATAGTATTTTTTGCAACGGTTTTGGGTTCGTTTTTACCCGACATGGACTCACCACCGGGTATCCCGTTAAAAATAGTTTTCGGCGTT
>JAEEXW010000428.1 GCA_016287995.1 Bacteroidales bacterium | reverse complement strand
CTTAAAGTTGTGATAATGAAGATATTTCGGCAGTTCTTTTTCCAACTTGTCAAGAATAATCTCCTGCAAGTCGGTAAACTGTCTCAGAAGATATTTAATCCTGAAAATCTCGTTAGGGAACTCCCCTACCTGACGGTTGACGGAAAACGCGGGTTTCAAACGCCGGATATAATACATCTCCAAGTCGCCCTGATATTTTACGGGCGTTATTCCGTTGTATTCGGTCTGAAAATAATCCTTTACAAGTTCGTAAGTAAAAACAGAAATGTTGATTTTTTCAACATCCGCTGCCGAGGCCATTCTTGAAGCGATGTTGACGGTCTCGCCCTTGATGTCGTATGTGATTTTCTTTTTGCCCTGAGGCGTTGCGATAACAGGCCCGGTATGAATGCCGATTCTCAGTTCCCAAAATTTACGGTTGTCTTTTTCGTAACTTTCCCTCAAACCTTTGAGATAGCGTTTCATCTCCATTGCCGCCAAAACCACGTCTATCGGGTTTGTGATGTTTTTTTGCGGAATACCGCCCGCACACATATACGCGTCGCCGATTGTTTTAACGGTTTGAAGTTTGTATTTTGCGGCTATCTCGTTGAAATATATAAAAATCTGGTCTAATTCGTCAATGAAGTCGGAAGTACGCGACTCGGAGGAAATGGTCTTAAAACCGCGTATGTCAACATACATCACCGTCGCCATCTTAAAGCGCAAAGCGTTGCCGCCGATGTTGAAATTAACACCCTTCGGCAAATTTTCCTGCGGGACAACCGAAAGGATATTCTCCAAACGGTAAATCTCCAACTGCGCTTTTTCGTTCTGTTCGGTGAGTTGTTTGATTTGCTGTTTCAAATCAGCGACCTCCTTCATAAGTGCCGAAGTTCGGTACACCAACTCGTAATCCTTGACTTTTTCTTCCATAAAAATAAACATAAAACTGCGACTACCCCCTTTTTAGGAAAAACGAAAAAAGAAGATACAATCGCAGAAAAAAAATAAAAAAAAGGGAAAAACTATCTTTTGAGCAACCACAAAGTCTGGTCTTTGATTTTGCTTCTCAAACCCGGCAATGCGGCGCGTGCAGCCTCGCGTGTTGCAAACTCGCCTACCGTTACCCTGTTGTACTGACCGTAAGGTTCAAGAATTTTTGAGTCAAAACCCATACCCGAAAGTTTCTTATTCTGCTTTTGAGCGTTGCTGTACAACGTAAAACTGCCGGCAACGATATAAAATTTGTCAGTATCGTTGTGTGTCTCGGTAGTCTCGGGAACAAGATTTCCGCTCTTGTCCTCGGTCAAAACCTGCTCCTGAATATTGTCCTTCGAAATGTCATCGTTGCTCTCGATAACCGTAGCAAGGTCGCCGTAACCGTCATCACCCGGAATTGAGAGCGTGTCGCCGCTTTCAGAAGCCTGATCGCCGCCTTTGTTGCCCCTGCAATCAACAAACGTTATAGTTGCAAAAGCCATAAACGCTAAACCTAATAATTTTAATCTTGACATAATTTACTGTTATTTAAATAATTACAAAAATTGATTGTTTCTTCCAAATCATCGGTAAAGATAAGCACTTTATTTTTAAGTACGAAATTTTTTTTCAATATTTTTTCTAATACGAAACCGAAAACGAACAGGGACTATCAAAAATCTTTGCTGAAAACACAATCACTTTCCGCTCAGACGGCGTTTTAACATAGAGTTTAACCTCGGAAGTGTCATCGTCGGTTTTACGTAAAAAGCAATAAATGTTACCGTCACGCGAGATTTGAAAATCCGTACAATATTTATTTAGCGGCGAGAGATCCTCCGAAAGCAAAGTCTCGGTGTTGAAACGCGCAAGCACCGTGGAACTTACAACCGTATCGGAATAACAGTTGTAAGTGTAGACAATATCATTTCCGTCGTCAGAGATTTGAAACTTGCTGTTTTCGGAAATGCCAGATGAGTTCTGCATACAAAACTCCTCGCAGCCGAAAGTTTTTAAAAGTTTGGTGTTAAAACCGTTGAAATTATACACAAACACTTTTGTCATGTCGTGAAAAACCATTTTTGAGCCTTTCGGAGAAAACGTCGGATTGAAAACCGGCATATTGTCCCTGCTTATTATTTTAAAAGTGTCCTTTCTCAAATCATACAACGCCGCTTTTGAGGTCTTGTCGCCGTTTAATATAATAGTTACCGCAAGAAATTTGCCGTCCGGCGAAAACACGGGGTCTGAAACCGCCGCGTCAGAGGGAAAATTCAAAAGCCGGTTGTCCTTTTCATAACGGTCGTAAACGTAAACACTGCTCGGTGAGGGCGAAGGCTTTACGTATGCAATTCTTACGCCGTCGTGCGAAATTGCTGTTTTAATGCCCGTTATGTCTTCCATAATGTCCATTGTCTCAGGCGTGTTGCCGGCAAAAATATTGGTGTTGACATCAAAGACAAAAAAACTCATTGTCTGCGGCAGACCTTCGGGTTCGTCCTCAGGCACACTCATAGTATCGCTGCTGACAGTAAGTTCTTCTCCGGCAGCAACATTGCAGCCGCCGCAACCGCTTAACGCAAACAACGCCATCACAACCGCTAAATACAAAAATAATGTTTTTGCACCAAATCCCTCGTTTCTCATACTACTTAATTACTGTAATTATTCAAATAAAAATTATTATATTTCTCTATATCAGCATCTTCTTTAAGAAGAAGAAAATTTTCATCCGAAATTATAAAAATCTTATGCCCTGTTAAACCGCCGTTTTGAGACAGAAACTTTTTTATAAACTCCGAGGCGGAGTCTGCGTTTTCAAAATCCGAAACCGTATAAATTTTGTACTTTTCGGAAAAGTCGCTGTCTTCAAC
>JAEEXW010000020.1 GCA_016287995.1 Bacteroidales bacterium | reverse complement strand
AAAAATGGCCTCAATATACTCACCATTGAGTTTTATACCAAGGAGGTAAACCTGCGCATGGACAACTTTTGCCCCGGCTCGTCGGCGGGCAACTATGGCGGCGGAACAATTGACAAAAAAATTCCCGTAAATTTTTATAAAGACCCTGATGCCATAACCAAAATTGCCGAACTATCGTGGAGAAGTTTTTCCGACGGAATCCGTAATAGTGATAGGCTGAAAAACTTCGTCGAAAAGGCAAGGAAAAAATATGCCGAGCGTGCGCACGACGGATTGCTGATTAATTATTAAAAAAAAAGTATATTTGCACGATTATTAACTCTAAAAGCGATTAAACTATGTTCGACGTATTTTGTTGGGGACGTTGGCTCCATATTTCCAACGACGAGACAGGTGTAATCAAGGCCGATTCGCCGCTCACATACCCACATTTCAACGAAAAAGTTGTCTGCATCCGTTTCGACAAAAAGGTTGAATGTGTGGAGGCTGGTTTTGTCTCCCGCATCAACAATCTCAGTCAACTCTGCATTCTCCCCACGATGAAGGATTTTGGGCTCAGCAACGGCGACATCGACCATCTACACCAAAACGACACCATTATTGTAGGCTATTTCAACACCTACGCCGAAGACCTCGCCAAAAAACACCATTTGCGTTTTATGCCAGCCGACCTGACGATTTCTGCATCGGGCGACTATTTCACGCAATATGGGAAATATATCCTCACGCTTCGTTTTTGGGAAGATTATGCCGCTTTGCACAATG
Source organism: Bacteroidales bacterium (assembly GCA_016287995.1). Taxonomy (GTDB): domain Bacteria; phylum Bacteroidota; class Bacteroidia; order Bacteroidales; family UBA3824; genus UBA3824. The sequence goes on along the minus strand of JAEEXW010000020.1, from coordinate 14,627 downwards.
ATTGCAGGGCGCAAGGCTCATCGGCGGGCGGCATGGGCGGCGGCGAACATTCCGAAGATTTGGACGATGATTTTTTCAACGATCCAAACATCATCGAAAAAATGGTGAACCTCGCTTGGGGCTGTTTTGCCAGCGACATCCGCGAAAGTCAACCGCTCAAAGACTTCCTCGCCGCCGCAAAAGAGCGGTATGCCACGCTGCCGCATGAGGGGTATGTGGTGAGGTATTAGGGAGTCTATCTCCAATGCTTCAACATCGAGAGATGTCCGTCGTACATTGCGCGGCGGTCGGCATCGCTCTGATTTTCTGTATTTGGAATATGACTCATAAGAAAATCGAGCAACGAATCTTTGGTCTTGTAGGTGAAATTGCCGTCGGTGTAGCACCATTTGCAATACTCCTCGTTGAAACTGCCGTCGGGATTGAGGCTTACCATCGAATCGTCAGTGAGCGGCATTCCACAGCACTGGCAAAACAATGTTTGCGGCGAGCCGAGCAAGGTGTTGATTGTAACGCCAAACTCCTTGGAAAGAGTTTTGAGCATTTCGGTGTTGGGCTGAGTTTCGCCTGTCTCCCAACGACTTATCGCCTGACGTGTGGTGTGTACGCGCTCCGCCATCTGTTCCTGAGTGAGGTTGTGTTTTTCGCGGAGATTCTTCAAAATTTCTTTTACTTCCATAATGCTAAATTTTTGTTGATTATTGACACCGCAAAATTACAACGACAAAAGATGCGTGTCAAGAAACACGTTGTTGCTTTTTGTTAAAATACGTTAAGATGGCGATTCTGCAATTTATTTGATGTTTTTTGAAGTTGGTATCAAAAAAAATCGTAAATTTGCAACCAATACAATAATAATTTATCAAAATGAACACATTTGAAGTTTTTAAGTTGTTTCCAATAGCAATAGAGAGTGCCAAAGGATTGGAACTCACTGACACTGAGAGTAATAAGTATTTGGATTTGTATGGCGGACACGGTGTTATTAGCATCGGACACTCGCAACCCGACTATGTGAAACGAATCACCGAACAGATTCAGAAAATCGGTTTTTATTCCAATTCGGTGCGCATACCGTTTCAGGAAGAATTGGCGCAGAAGTTGCAGAAAATCAGCGGTTACAGCGATTATAAACTCTTCCTCGTAAACTCCGGCGCAGAGGCCAATGAAAACGCGCTGAAACTTGCCTCATTCTACACCAACCGCAACAAGGTGATTGCGTTCAGAAAGGCTTTTCACGGCAGAACTTCGCTCGCTGTGGCTGTTACCGACAGTCCCGCTATTCAGGCTCCAATCAACAAAACCGACAACGTACTTTGGGCAGAACTTAATGATATAGAATCAGTTAAGAAAGTTATGAATGGTGATGTAGCCGCCGTAATTATCGAAGGCATTCAAGGCGTTGGCGGCGTAAAAATTCCCACAACAGAATTTCTTACCAACTTACGCGAACTCTGCACCAAGAACGGTTCGCTCCTTATTATTGATGAGATTCAGTCGGGTTATGGACGTACTGGTAAATTTTTCGCACATCAACATTCAGGCGTAAAAGCGGACATCATTTCGTTGGCAAAGGGCATTGCAAACGGTTTCCCCGTTGGCGCAATTATGATTAACCCCGAAATCCCCGCAAAATTTGGTATGCTCGGCACCACATTCGGTGGCAATCATCTTGGCTGTGCGGCTGCTCTCGCCACTGTGGACGTTATGTTGAAAAACAATTACGTGGAAAATGCCGCCAAGATGGGTGAATACATTTTCGGCAAGTTAAAGGGGCACAAAGCAATTAAAGACCTTCGAGGCAAAGGCTTGATGGTTGGTATTGAGACAATTGCCGATGCTGCCGAAATCCGCAACAAATTGCTTTTCGACGAGCACATCTTCACGGGATTTTCCGGCGGTGTCAACACTATTCGCCTTATTCCGCCGCTCTGCATCACCGAAAAGGAAATCGACAGGTTTGTGGAGGCATTCGACAAGGTAACAAAATAATTTATTTTAATTGATTGTAGAGACGCTATTAATCGCGTCTCTACGTTTTTATATACACATTTATTATGATAAAAACATTTCTATTTATTTCCCTGACATTATTCTGTTTCGCAGCCTCTGCCCAGACTTTCACCACCATCAAGGAAAACCCAATTACCTCAGTAAAAGACCAATACCGCAGCGGAACGTGCTGGGACTTTGCCTCACTCGGTTTTATAGAAAGCGAAATCCTCAGAATTTCAGGCAAAACCTACGACCTTTGCGAAATGTTCGTTGCTAACAAGGACTATATGGACTGTGCCGAACACCACGTAAGAATGCACGGTTTCAGCCAGTTCAATCAGGGCGGAGCAACAGACGACGCTTTTGAAGTCATAAAAAAATACGGTATCTGTCCCGAAAACGCCATGCCTCTGCCGGGAAGTCTTGTCGGCGATTCGTTAGCAAATTTCGAGTGTTTTATGCCCGACCTCATCAAAACCGTAAAATACTACGGAACAGGCACTAACCATTCTCAAAATGCCGACGCTCCGGGGCTGATATATTGGGTCAGAACAATGGACGGTTGGCAGGATTCTGTTCAGCATATTATTGACCGCTACATCGGCAAATGTCCCGAGACTTTTGAATACGAGGGTAAAACTTACACGCCGAAAACTTTTTCCGCAAGTCTCGGCATTGATTGGAACAATTACATAAGTTTGACGAGTTTTACGCACCACCCGTTTTACGAAAATTTTGTAATAGAAGCGTTGCACAAATGGCGTCCGAGACCGAGTTTCAACCTGCCGATAAACAGGCTCATGTCCATTCTTGACCGCGCCGTAGAAAAAGGCTTCTGCGTGGCTTGGGGCGGCGATGTCAGCGGAAATTTTGACGAGGGCACGGCGCAACTCCCCGAAGGCACTGTCGTAACACAGCAACTCCGTCAAAAACTGTGGGATAATTGGACTTTTACCTACGACCATGTAATGGTGATTTTCGGAATTGCCAAAAACAAAGACGGCAAAAAATACTACATGGTAAAAAATTCTTGGGGCAAAAACTACGGTTACGACGGCATTTGGTATATGTCGGAAGATTATATCAAACTTAACACGACGTACATTTTCTTATGCAAAGACGCCGTTAAGAAAAAAGACTTGAAGGCGGATTAATTGTAAATTCCCCAAAGCCAGCCCGCTATGCCAGACAAAACAATCAACAGAATCGGGTTGACTTTGAAAAAATAATGCGCCACAACAGTTACGCCGAAAATCACAAAACTCAACACCGATGTAAAACTCTCTTTGTCGCACATCATAACCGCCGCCGAAATTATCAGACCCGCCACAACAGGAGTCATCAACGCCATCGGCTTTTTAACGTATGGAGATTCTTTGTGCTTGAAAAACAGCGCGATAACAAACGACATCAGAATTACCGACGGCAGACACAGAGACAGAGTCGCAATCAGCGAACCCAAAATTCCGCCCTGAGTAAAACCCACAAACGTAGCCGCGTTTATAGAAATCGGTCCGGGAGTCATCTGCGACAACGCTAATAAATCCGCATATTCGCCCGCCGTCATCCAACCGTAAGTGTCAACGACTTCCATTCTTATCATCGAGACCATCGTATAACCGCCGCCGAAGCCGAACAGTCCGATTTTGAAAAACACCCAGAAAAGTTGTAAGAAAACCATTTTTTTTTAAGATTTACGAATTACGAATTTTGCCCAGATAATTCCTCCGATTATCGCCGCAATAATAAAATACATTGGCGAAATTCCAAGCAGACACACCGCCAAACACGCCAAAACAGGAATCCAAAACGTCCGCCTATCAAGTTTCGCTTTTTTCAGCATCGTCAAGCCCGGAACTAAAATCAGCGCAATAACGCACGGTCTTATCCCCGCAAAAATATCTTTTACCGTTTTTAATCCGTTGATATTCTGAATGAAAGAGGCGACAAGAACTATAATTATCATTGACGGAAGAGCCGCACCCGCCATCGCGCCCAAAGAGCCGCTTTTGCCCGAAATTTTGAAACCCGTATAAAGTGCCATGTTAATCGCAAAAACCCCCGGTAAAGACTGCGCCAGAGTAATACATTCCCAAAATTCGTCCTCGTTGAGCCATTTGCGTTTGTCCACGAGCGCGGTTTTTACCATCGAAATCATCGCGTAACCGCCCCCGAAAGTGAACGCCCCTATTTTAAAAAACTCCCAAAAAAGTTTTAAGACAAGCATAATCTCATTTTTTAGAGTGCAAAAATACGCTTTTTTCTTAAACTTTACGTTAACTTTTTCGTAACATTAGCAAAAAGTATTTCTTTTTGTTACATTTGCGGTGCAATATTACACTACTAAGAAATGGCAAAAAAAAATCATACTATCAATAAAACACTGATATGCAAGTTATTAACTTGTTGTATACTGCTGTCTGCGTTGTCGATACAGACAGTATTTGCTCAGAAAGACCGTACAAAAAAGCCATACGATTATCTGAAACTAATAGACATTAACACCCCCGACAGCCTTACGGCAATATATTATTACAACGCCGCACTATATTCGGACAATTACGATATGCAGATAAAATATCTGCTCAACACTTTACAATATTGTCCGAAGAAAAACCACGTAATGATAGCCTCCACTTCGTTTAAACTTGCAAGGGCATATTGGTACAAAAGCGAATCAAGACAAGCCCTGCCTCACGCAATCAACTCTTGCAACATTTATAAAAGCCTTCACGATAGTTTGCATCAGGCTAATGCGTATGTTCTTATGGCTCAGTGTTACAGCAACTTAAAAATGAAAGACAGTTCTTTTTTCTTTTTTAACGAGGCAGAAAAACTCTTCTCGGCAAAGTACGATACTACGGGCTTAACGATGGTTTTCAGAAACGCCGGGTCTGCAAGCCTGAAAATACGTTTAAGAGACATGGCTGAAACATATTTCAACAAAGCCATTTTGTTGGATTCCTTGGCACACAATTCCATGAATCTCGGTTTGGATTACTATTATTTGGGCTACATCAACATCAAGGACAGCATAAAATTAGCCAAAGAATATCTGAAAAAGGCTATTAACATACTTTCAACCAATAAAACAAACGACAACTATTACAACTCATACTTAAACTTTTCGTATAACTCTCTTGCCCAAGTTTATTTAGCAGAAGCATTGGAAAACGGCGACGAGCAGTTAGCGGACTATTGCTATTTTTATATTAAAAAAGTCGGCAATTATTTCTTAGACCAAAGCGATTTTGCAAACCACATTCTGCTTTGTTACACATACGTTGACTACCTTGTCTACAAGAAAAAATACAAAGAGGCACTTGAAGAAATGGTTTCTATAAAAAAATTTCTCGGCGCAGACCACAACTCCAAAGCCGCTGAAATTTACAACTCCGAAATGACAAGCATTTACGAAAAACTCGGTAATTATAAAATGGCTTTTGAATATCAAGCAAAAATGTACGAAAGCCGTATCGAATACATTAGCGACAGTTCTGTAACAAGTATTGCCAATTTTCACGCAGAACAGGCTGTAATACACGAGCGTTTGGAACAAAAGCGCATTGAAGCCGAGAAAAAAATACTTTGGATAACCGTTATTTCGCTCGGCTGTCTGATACTTTTGATAACGTTTTTTACATTTTACATTTTCAGATTGTTAAGAATAAAGCGCAAAGCCAACAACACTCTTATGCTCAAAAACCGCATACTTGCCACTCAAAAAGCAGAAATAGAAGATCAAAAATCTGAAATTGAAAAGCAAAAATCCGAAATCGAAATTCAGAAAAACGTCATCACCGGACAATGGCTCGAAGTGGAAACCGTCAACAAAAAACTCATCAATTCCATCGAATATGCCCGCCACATACAAGGCGCAGTGATTTCCTCGACAAAAGACGTAGATAAGGTTTTCAAAGAAAATTTTGTATATTACCGTCCGAGGGATATTGTCAGCGGCGACTTTTACAGAGCAGTAAAATGCGGGCGTTATTCTGTTATGATAACCGCTGACTGTACGGGACACGGCATTCCGGGCGGTTTTTTGTCCATGCTCGGCATTTCGTCACTGAAAGAGTTTATGTCTACCGAAAACGACGCTGCAAATCCCGGCAGTGTGCTTGACAGAATGAGAACGTTCTTGAAAACAACGTTAATTTCGGAGGCTGACAAAACCGTTGACGACGGTATGGATATGACGGTTTGCTGTTTTGATTTTGAAAAAATGGAACTGCGTTACGCTATTGCAAACCAAACGGCTGTTATTGTCCGCAAAGGTACGGCAATAAAATTAAAAGGCGACACAATGCCGGTCGGCAGGTATGTCAGGGAAGATTGTTTTCAAACGCTCAGCATACCGCTTGAACACGGAGATATGGTTTATATGTATTCTGACGGCATTCAAGACCAATTAGGTGGCGAGACAAGAGGTTTCGGGCGCAAATTTTTGGGCAAGAACTTGCATAATTTGCTGATAAGTTTTGCAGAAGAGGATCTCGGTAAACAATGCGCAATCCTTCATAATACCATCACAACATGGCGCAACGGACGTCAGCAGGTAGACGATATGACAATGATAGGAATAAGGGTGGAATAAAAAAAACCGGTCATCAGACCGGTTTTTTTTATCACTATTTTTTCCCTAACGAAGTACCGCTCGAAGAATTGGAAGTACTTCCGTTAGTTTTTTTGCCTAACGAAGTAGTGCCACCGTTGGTATTCGTATTGGTTTTCTGACCGTTGTTATTATTATTGTTGGTATTGTTGTTGGTAGTGGTACTGCCGCCGTTCATACCTTGAAGCAACACTTCGCAAGACGGCATTACAAGCATTGCCGACAACGCGAAAATAACAGTTAAAATCAAATGTTTTCTTTTCATATTTTTAAATTTTTTAATTGGTTTACTTCTTAGGCAAAACAGTTCTTCCGGCTTTCCATGCAGCGGCTTTCTTAGAAAGTTCGCCTGATTTCTTGTGAGCGCAAATCATTGCCGCAATTTCGTCGGTTGAATAAGCGTTAACGTTAGCCGAAGTTACAACTGACTGTAAATTAGAGCCACTTTTGATTTTTGAAATCGAATTGCTTGACGGAACACCGTTAGTGTAATGAATAGGATTACCGTCCTTATCACCCCAATAACAATAGTTGTTGTCCTCGTTGCTTTCGTCGATTCCGTCAAAAGCGTCAGCAAAAAGAATCAGATAATAATCGCCCGTAATGCTCGGCATTTTATACGACCATTTGAAATCCTTTTCACTCGGATTTACAACTTGCGCCACACATTGACCGCTCGGAATGTCAAAGTGATTCCAAGAATATCCCTGAGCCGAAACGCCAAGATAAGATGCCGGCTGAGGATTATCTTCATCTGTCCAATTTCCGTTGTATTCGTCATTATTTCCTAACTGATCGGTATAATAGTCCAAAAGAATTATGCCGTAATCGTTGGCATTATAAGCGTTGTAATACAAAAGACAAATAGCCCAATTGTTAGAAGCGGAAATAGTTGTGTTGCCTGCATTGTAAACATTATAGTAAGAAATTCTGAAAGCAGGGTCATCAGCATATTTTTTCAATTCTGAGTATGAATAATCATCTCCATATATTTCTTGCAATCTGTCAACCGTAGCATCCTCATCATTAAGAGAATAAGCAACCAAATCGTCGCCGCTTGCTTTACTGTTATCGTCAACGGTGTTGGTGTTGTCGTCTACTTCGGTGTCGTTGATGTTGTAAGCCACGTATGCGCAGTATGCAAAGCCGCCGCCTACGAAAAAGTTTTGGTCTACCCAAATATAACCGTCATCACCCCAATTTTCACCCCAAGAGTTAACAACTCTGAAAGCGCCGTTAGAGCCTTTTGTATCGTCGTAACCCGAACAAACCATAGCGTGATATGCGTGCTGACCAGTATAACCGTATGTCTGAGAATAAAGCACGCTCGAAGAATTGGCGTTCATAAACTCATCGCCGAGTTGCGCACCAAATACAACTAACTGTCCGTTAGCAAGATACTCTTTGATTGTCTGCTTGTCAACCTTAATTTGGCGGAAAGATTTGATTTTGTACTTTCCTGCCGTTGCGCTGCCCGCCGAAGTGTTTTTTGTACAGTTTCCGAGGTTAGTGTAAGGCACGTCGCTCTGTGTTGCAACACCGCGCGAAATCATCACGTCAAAAGCATATTCAAAGTTAGTACCGTTACAGCCTGAACCTTTGTAAGAGTCATCAATCGACCAAAACAAGTCTTTCGGACTGAATTGATTAGAAGCATTTTTCAACGCCGATTTTGAAAGTCCCTTCTGTTTTGAATACAAAAATGTGCGGCAGTTATAAGCCACTGCCCAAGCAACACAAGTTCCGTACTGTCCTTGATTACCAATAGGCGGAAGATTATCCGTTAAGTCCACTTTTGAAGGCAAATTCTGAGAAGAGAGTCTATCAGAAGTCTTTGTAGTTGACAACAAAATGTCTTGCGCCTGATGCTCCGTATCTTCATCGTTAGCAAACCAGCCGAAATAATTATCGCCTGAATTTTGAGCATACTCGTTGCCGCCGAAAAGAACGTTCACAATATTGCTCAACAAACTATTGCCTTCTTCGTCCTCGCAAGAGGTAAAACCTATCGACCCCGTCAGCAAACCCGCTGACATAATGGCCGTGAAGAGTTTTGTTTTTTTCATCGGTTATTATGTTTTATTGATTAAAAATATCATTTAACGCCGCAGACTGCATAATTTTGTTGCCGTGCTGCTCCAATTTGTCTTTTTGCTCAAACTGCGTGCTGTCAATTTTCAAACCACTGTTGTATAATGAGTTGAAGAAAACCGCACGGTCTGAAAATCTTGCATTCATAAAATCGGGCTTTTCATACGCTTTTATGTCCGAAAACTCAAAATATCCGTAAAATCGTGCGTCCCAAAACGAAACAGGCGCATAAAAAACAGATTTTTGCCAAATAACAGACTTTTTGAAAAGGCTCTTATAAAAGGTTGTTCTGCCCGAAAACCTACAATTTATAAAAGTGCATACCTCCTGAAAATTAGCCGAAGCAAAAACCGCGCCTTTTGAAAAATCCGCACCGTCAAAAGCAATTTTTCCGCTGACATTGCTAAGTTCAAAATTAAAATCTTTTGAAAAATCAGCCTGCGTAAAGTTTGCACCTTTCAAAAACTTACAATCATAAAAAGTAACGTTTTTCTCAAAAACTGTTTTCACCATATTCCCTTCTGAAAAAAACGCCGTAACACTGTCTTCAAAAGTACAATTTATGAAAATAAGTTCATTATCAATGTAAACCGTAGAAAGCGGCAGTTTATTGTCAACTTTTTGAGTTCTGGTAAAATCCAACATACCTTTCACGGTTTTATCCTTGATAATCAAATTTTTACCATCAGAAATTTTTTTGATAATTTTTTGAGCGGTGATTGTACCCGCACCGTCTTTTTGGTCGGAGCAGGCTACGGAAAAAAAGAGAAACGCCGCTAAAAACAAGTTGAAAATTTTCATATTCGTCCGTCTTTTTTAAATTCAAACAAAACTTTCAAATTTCTATGAGTTTTATTCAACATTTCATCAATCATACCATCGTCCGCCCAAATACACTGCGTAATTCCCTCCTCTGTTTGAGGCTTTGTTTTGTAAGACGAACCATTGTAAGACATTAAAAACCAATAAGTTTTTTTCAAGGTGATTTCGGTTTCCGTACCCCAGCGGTAAAAATGGTAAGTGTCAAGAAGTTTTCTTTCGATAACGGGTGCGTTTTCGATTCCCGTTTCTTCCAAAACTTCCCTAACGGCTGCGTTTTCCACGTTTTCTCCGTCTTCTACCTTTCCTTTCGGCAAATCCCAAAGACCGTTACGGTAAATAACGAGGCTCTGCGCGATATTGTTGAGAACATAACCACCCGCCGCCTCAATAAACTTGAAAGTCTTTTTCATCATTTCAAGCATTTCAAAAGCGTTGCCGTAAATTACGAAATCACCTTTTTTTACGCCGTCAAGACAATCTTTTATCAAATCGTTATAATACTGAATTTCAGTAAGTTGCTTAAATTCTTCGCTTTTGGAATCCGCCAAAACCACTGACGAATACGCACAATATAATTTGTATGAAGCCATTTTCTTAATTATTTAAAGGTCAAATGTAAGAAAAAAAAATCACAATCAAAAAAAAATCATCTAAAAATTCCACTGTAAAAATATTTTCCCAAAATCAAATCCCGCCTTACAGGACCGAAAGTCCGAGAATCGGAAACATCGTCTCTGTAATCGTTTAAGACAAAATAATAATCGTTTTTAAAAGTGTAAGTTTCAGCAGGTTTGCCGTCAACAAAATATTTATGATCCTTTAAAACAACGGTTATGCCCTCAAATTTTTCAAACAAAAATTTATAATAAACCACGGTTTGAAACGAAAGTTTTATCGTAAGACCTTTTTTCGGAACAACAAGCGGACCGTAAAAATCTCTGTTCCAAAAACAATGCGGCGAAAAAGGATAAAGGCATCTGTCCCCCATATCCTCAGGCAAAACACCGTCAGAGATATTTTTTACAATGTTTTCGCTTTTTATCCTCTTGAAAAGTCTTTCTGGGACGGCAACAGTCTGCGTCATATTACTTTGTTTTGCAGGGAAAATTTTATACCTATAAGCCGCCACATTTAATTCGTCCGTAGAAAAAAAACTGAATTTTCTGTCAAACTGACAAAAATCCGTCCTTTGCAAAAGACCGTTTATAAAAAGATTTTTGCTTCTGATTTCAACCGTATCGCCCGGAAGTCCAACACAACGTTTCAAAGTGTTTTTTGGGCTTTGATTCGGTCTCCTGAGCGGATTGTCAATTAAAAGAATGTCGTTTTTTGAAATTTTTTCTGCTTTTTTCAACAAAACCATTTCACCTTTTGACAGATTAGGCATCATGCCGCCGCCGTCAACAATATAGACTTTGTCTCTCAAAAGGGCATAAAGCACCAACGAAATTATAAACGCCAACACAAACGGCAAAAACCAAGCATAAAGAAATCTCATTTTATCCCCATAAACACTCTGCTCCAACGAATTGAAGACAAGAAAGATTTGTCCTTATCAGTTGAAAACCAAATAAATAACGCCTTTCCGACAACATGGTCTTCCGGAACAAATCCCCAAAAACGAGAATCTGCTGAATTGTGCCGAGAATCTCCCATCATAAAATAATAGTCCATCTTGAAAGTGTATTCCGTTGCCGGTTGATTATTGATTAAAATCTGACCGTTGCTAACGAAAACTTTGTTTTCTTCGTATGTTTCTATAATTCTGCGGTAAAGCGGCAAATTATCCAAAGTCAACTGAATTGTCGCACCTTTTTTGGGGATATACAAAGGTCCGAAATTGTCCTCATTCCAACGGTATCTTTCATCATGCGGAAAAATATACGCCTCACGAAAACCTTTCGGCTTAACAATCCTCGTAACCGATTTTACACACGGCAAGGCTTTTATCCTTTCAACGTTTTCCTTTACGAGCGGATAAACGAACATATTGTTAACATTAACGCCCTGAGTTTCAGGCATAAACTCCGTTATAGAAGGATCAAAAAGCCTTGAAGCCTCAATGTCTTCTTTTGAGATACCGAGTTCGTCAAAAAACTTAGGATTAATCATTGTGCCGTCGGTTATCACGAGATATTTAAATTGCTTATCGCCGATTTCTTCCTGCGGTTTGCCGTTAATAAACGCCTGACCATCAATTATTTGCAAAGAATCGCCGGCAATAGCCACACAACGCTTGATATAGTTTTCTCTCTTGTCAACAGGACGGTTGACACGCTTTCCGAAATATCCCGTATGAACCTGACCGTAAGAATCTCTAATTCTGTCGTTTACAACATTGTCCCTACCGTAATCGCGGACTAATTGATAATAACTTCTCGCCTGCTGATTTAAGCAAACCGTGTCGCCTTCGGGAAAATTGAAGACCACAACATCGTTATTTTTTACCGTTGTCAAACCTTTCAAACGGTGATAAGGCCATTTTATCCAATCCAAATACGATTTTGTGCTTTCAGAAAAAGGCATCGTGTTGTGCGTAAAAGGCACTGAAAGCGGCGTATTCGGCATCTTAGGACCGTAATTGAATTTGCTTACAAACAAATAATCGCCAACCAAAAGCGATTTTTCCATTGAGGAGGTCGGAATCGTAAATGCTTCAATGAAAAACAGCCTGATAATAGTTGCTGCAACAACAGCAAATATCAGTGCGTCAATCCATTCTACGGTTTTAGTCTGTTTTTCTACGCCTTTTTTCTTCCAAAACGCCCAATGAACTTTTTGCGAAATAAAAACATCGTAAATAACTAAAAAACCTAACAAAAGCCAATAATTTTCCGTCCAAATCACAAACAGAAGATAAATTATTGCCGTTAAAGCAAACTTTACCCATTTGTTAGCAAACAAATTCTTCATACAATCAAAAAAATTAAAATTTCAACATATCGTCCATGCCGTAAAATCCTGACGGCTTGCCTTTTAAGAACTCTGCTGCCAAAACCGCACCAAGAGCCAAACCTTTTCTTGAATGTGCAGTATGGATTATTTCAATGTCATCAACATCAGAATAATATTTAATGCTGTGAGTTCCAGGAACTTCTCCTTCACGAACCGAATTTATCAAAACTTTTTCTTTTGCATCTTTTGCTTCGAGAGACCAACCGTTTTTGCGGTGAAAATTCTCCAAAATACCTTCCGCCAAAGTGATTGCCGTTCCACTCGGTTTGTCAAGTTTGTGAATATGATGTGTTTCCACCATATTGACATCGTAGTTGTCGAAACCGTCCATGATTTTCGCCAAAAACTTATTCAAACGGAAAAAGATATTTACTCCTATTGAAAAATTTGAAGAATAGAAAAACGTTTTGCCGTTTTCCTCACACATTTTTTTTACTTCCGGCATTTTGTCGAGCCAACCCGTTGTACCAGATACAACAGGAACACCCGCCTCAAAACATTTCATATAATTATCAAAAGCGGCATCAGGACGGGTAAATTCGATTGCTACTTCCGCTTTTTGAAGGTTTTCTTTTGTAAAATCTTGGGGATTGATTAAAGCGTCAAGAGTAAGAACGATTTCGTTGCCACGCTCTTTGGCGATTTTCTCAATTTCGTGTCCCATTTTGCCGTAGCCTATTAATGCAATTTTCATGGTTTTAAAATTAAAAAAATAGAGACGTAGCACGCTACGTCTCTACGGATAAAAATTCGTGCGTATATTTTATTCAAATGTAATTTCGAACTATTTTACCGAGTTTACGACAGCCTCGAATGCTTTCGGGTTGTTCATCGCCAAATCAGCCAAAACCTTGCGGTTGAGTTTGATGTCTTTTTTAGCGACTTTACCGATAAATTCAGAGTATGACATATTGTAACCTCTTACTGCTGCATTGATACGTGCAATCCACAAAGCACGGAAATTGCGTTTTTTGTTTTTACGCTGAATGTATGCGTGAAGAAGACCTTTTTCATACGTGTTTTTAGCAATCGTATAAACGTTCTTTCTTGCACCGAAATAACCTCTTGTAAGTTTGAGGATTTTTTTTCTTCTGTTGCGCGAAGCAACTACATTTACTGATCTTGGCATTTTTTTTCTAATCAATTTTTTGTCCGCAAGGCGACCGCGCAGCGGTTCTTATCACTTATGCTGCCCGTGGACGGGTTAAACTACTAATATTAATTTACCTGTTTGGTTTTCAGACTATTTCAATACTAAAAGTTCTTTGATAGCCTGCTGGTTTGCACTTTCGACAACGCCGAATTTAACCAGATTCTTCTTTCTTTTAGTTTCCTTCTTAGTCAAAATATGGCTGTGGAAGGCATGTTTTCTTTTGATTTTACCTGATGCTGTGAGTTTGAACCTCTTCTTTGCAGCACAATTAGTTTTTACTTTTGGCATTTTTTTAAAATTATTTAAAAGTTAGCGTATTTAATTTTCTTTATACGCACGGATTTTTCTATTTCTTCTTGCTGAGCGGCGAAATAAGAATCGTCATCTTTTTGCCTTCGAGATACGGTTTCTGGTCGAGTTTGCCGTAATCTTTGAGCCTGTCGGCAAAATTCAAAAGCAATTCTTCGCCCTGCTCCTTGAACAATATTTGCCGGCCTCTGAAAAAGACGTATGCCCTTACTTTGTCTCCGTCCGAAAGAAACTTTTTAGCGTGATTGAACTTAAACTCCAAGTCATGCTCGTCCGTCTGGGGGCCGAACCTGAGTTCCTTAACCTCAGACTGCTGCTGTCTGGCTTTCTGTTCTTTCAGACGTTTCTTCATTTGATACAGAAACTTCTGATAATCAATGATTCTACAAACGGGCGGTTTTGCATCCGGTGAAATTTCCACCAAATCCAAGCCCATTTCGTCCGCCATTTTAAGCGCATCCCTTCTTGACAACACAAGATTGTTTTCTTCGATGTTGTCGCCTACAAGCCTGACGGTTTCCGCCTTGATAGCACCGTTGATTCTGTATACAGGCTCGTTGTTGTTCGTCTTAGCGATAATATTGTCCTCCCAATAGTTTAGTTAAAAAATAATTGTTATTCTTCCGGGTGAAGTTCTTTGTCAACTTCGCCTTGTATGAACGCTTTAAATTCGTCGATTGTCATTGC